>CAXUCZ010000025.1:0-14462 GCA_964249675.1 uncultured Acetobacteraceae bacterium
GGCCTGCCTCGACGCGCTCCGCCGCGTCCGCCGCACCGCGCCGCTGGCCGAGCTTGGCGTTCCCGAACGCCCGGCGATGCTGCAGGGCGCGATCACCGCCGCGCCGCGCCGCACCCGGGCGATCGCCGGGGCTCACATCCTCCTGGTCGATGACGTGCTGACCTCCGGCGCGACGGCGCGGGCCTGCACGGCGGCGCTGCTCGGCGCAGGCGCCGCCTCCGTCGACGTGCTGGTGGCCGCGCGGGCGGCGCGGGCCTGGTGAGGCGCCTCGCCCGACGCGGCTGCCTTGCGCTGCTGCTGCCCCTGATCCTCTTCGCACCCGTCGCCTTGGCGCAGGCGGACGCCGACAGGACCGCGATCCAGCAGGTGATCCGCAGCCAGCTCGCCGCCTTCCAGCACGACGACGCCGCCGGCGCGTTCGGCTTCGCCACGCCCAACCTGCAGGCCAAGTTCGGCTCGCCTGAGACGTTCATGACGATGGTTCGACAAGCCTACGCACCGGTCTACCGGCCGCAATCGGTCGTCTTCACCACGCTGGTTCCGGCGCCCGCAGGCGTGGTGCAGACGGTGGAGCTGGTGGGGCCGGACGGGCTATCCTACAGCGCCGAGTACACGATGCAGAAGCAGCCGAACGGTACCTGGCGCATTGGTGGCTGCACGCTGGTCAAGAGCAATCAGGTCAACGCTTGAGGACAGCAAGACCAGGGGCTTCGCCCTGGACCGGATGAACGGCGACGCTTGGAAATCCATTGCGTTAGGCTGACGTCATCTGGCAGCAGGCTTGATTGGCTTTGCCAAAACGGATGGGGTCTGGGGTCTCAATCCCCCGCGGAGTCCAGAGGCACAGCCTCTGGCCTGGCCTTGCCTCAGCCCCGAGCCGCCGCCATCAGCGTGTCGTCGATCTTTTTGGCCCGCAGCGCGGCGGGGCGATTGAGGATGCGTTCGGAATAGCGTGTAAACGCCGGCCGGCGCTCCAGCCAGCCAAACGCAAGGCCGAAGCCGATCTGCGAGCCGACATAGACGTCGGCGGCGCTGAACGACGGCCCAGCCAGATACTCCGCATCCGCGACCGCGGCCTCGAGCGCATCGACGACGGTCTCGAAGCGGCCATAGCCGGCCATACCCTCGCGCTCCGGCGGCACCACGAAGCCTAGGTTACGGTTGGTCGCCGCCGCCTCCAAAGGGCCTGCGGCGAAGAACAGCCAGCGATAATAGGCGGCCCGCTCGGCCGGCGGCGGCGCCAGGCCCGCCTCGGGAAAGGCGTCGGCCAGGTAGGCGCAGATCGCTGCCGTCTCGGTCACCACCGCCGTGCCGTGGCGGATCACCGGCACCTTGCCCATCGGATTGAGCGCGACATGGTCCGCCGACTTCATCGCCGCACCGTAGCCGAGCAGCTCGGTGCGGTAGGGCGCGCCGACCTCCTCCAGCATCCAGCGCGCCATGCGGCCGCGCGAGGCCGGGTTGGTGTAGAACACGAGCTCGGCCAAGCCAGCCTCCTGCTAATCCGCCATGTCGGCATCGTAGCGTATCGACCTTCGAGCGGATCGAGAAAAGCAGCCGTCTTGCTCGCCGGCGTCGACTGCCGCAGAACCCTCAGCGATGGCCCTGACCCTGTTCGACAGCCGGCTGCGCGAGCGCGTGGCGTTCAGCCCGATCGACCCGTCGCATGTGCGGCTCTACGTGTGCGGCCCGACCGTCTACGACCTCGCCCATGTCGGCAACATGCGCGCGATGCTGGTCTACGACGTGCTGGTGCGGCTGCTGCGCCGGCTGTATCCGCGCGTGACCTACGTGCGCAACGTCACCGACGTGGACGACAAGATCAACGCCCGCGCCGCCGAGCTCGGCGAGCCGATCGCCGCCGTCACCGCGCGCACCTATGCCGACTTCCAGGCCGACCTCGCCGCACTCGACATCCTGCCGCCCGACGTCGAGCCGCGCGCGACCGACCACATCGCCGAAATGATCGCGGTGATCGAGCGGTTGGTCGCCGGCGGCCACGCCTACGCGGCCGCCGGCCATGTGCTGTTCGCCGTCGCTTCGGACCCGGACTACGGCTCGCTCTCCGGACGCGACCCGGAGGAGCTGCTCGCCGGCGCGCGGGTCGAGGTCGCCGAGTACAAGCGCGACGCAGGCGACTTCGTGCTGTGGAAGCCGTCGCCGCCGGAGCTGCCGGGCTGGGAGAGCCCGTGGGGACGCGGCCGGCCGGGCTGGCACATCGAGTGCAGCGCCATGGCGTGGCGCTATCTCGGCACCGACTTCGACATCCATGGCGGCGGCACCGACCTGCTGTTCCCGCACCACGAGAACGAGCGCGCCCAGAGCTGCTGCGCCTTCCCCGGCAGCGGCTTCGCGCGGCTGTGGATGCATAACGGCATGCTGCTCTCGGGCGGCGAGAAGATGAGCAAGAGCCTCGGCAACTTCTTCACCGCCCGCGAGGTGCTGGCGCGCGCACCGGCCGAGGCGGTTCGGCTGCTGCTGCTCAAGACGCAGTATCGGGCGACGCTGGATTTCGGCTTTGCGGCGCTGGGCGAGGCAAAACGCGAGCTGGCGAAGCTCTACCGCGCACTGGAGGAGACCGGCGAGGCCGCCGAGGCGGCGCCGGACGCGGCGTTCATGGCGGCGCTCTGCGACGACCTCAACACGCCGCTCGCGCTCTCGGTGCTGCACCGCCTGGCCGGCGAGGCGCGCGCCGGCGATGCGGATGCCGCCGGCCGCCTGCGCGCTTCGGGCGCCGTGCTCGGCCTGCTGCAGCGGCCGGCGCAATCGGAGGCGCCCGAGGAGGTAGCCGCGATCGAGGCGGCGATCGCCGATCGCCGCGCAGCGCGCGCCGAACGCGACTGGGCGGCCGCGGACCTGATCCGCGACCGGCTGCTCGCCGACGGCATCCTGCTTGAGGATGGCGCCACCGGCACGACCTGGCGTCGCGCCTAGATGAGGGTGCGGCGTTTGCGCCATCTGCTGATCGCCTGCGCCGTGATGCTCATGCCCGCGGCGCTGGCGCAGGGCCAGGCGGCGCAGCCGCAGGCGCCACCGCCAGGCACGCGGGCAGGGGATGCCAGTGCGGCAGCGCCGCAGACGATACCCATGGCGGCGCCGCAGATGGCGCCGCCGCTCACCGCGAGCCGGGCCGATCTCGATTTCAGCCGCGGCATGAGCCAGATGCACCAGAGCATGATGGCGGTGCACAACACCGGCAACACCGACCGCGACTTCGTCCTCAACATGCTGCCGCATCATCAGGGTGCGGTGGACATGGCGCAGACCGAGCTGCGTTACGGCCATGACCCGTCGTTGCGCCGCCTGGCCACCGGCATCATTGCCGCCCAGCGCAATGAAATCGCCGAGATGAACGCCTGGCTCCTGGCCCATCCGCCCTGATGCCGCTCCGGCGGACGAGCTCGACGCTCGGCGACGAGCCTGCGCGCTGCCGGGCCCCGCGGGCGTGACCGGCCGCGACGGCGGAGCGCCGCTCGCGCCGATCGGCAACAGCCCGATCGTGGTGCTGGTCCGCCCGCAGCTGGCCGACAACATCGGCGCCGTTGCGCGCGCGATGGCCAATGGCGGCCTGTTCCACCTCCGCCTCGTCGCTCCGCGCGACGGCTGGCCGCAGGAGCGCGCCTGGGCGAACGCTTCCGGCGCGGACCGCCTCCTGGAGGCGATCACCGTGCATCCGACGGTGGCCGAGGCGGTCGCCGACCTGCACCGCGTGTTCGCCACCTGTCCGCGGCCGCGCCACGTGGTCAAAACGGTGCTGACGGCGCGCGGAGCGGCCGCCGAGCTGCGCCTTGCCTGCGCCGCCGACCTGCGCTGCGGCATCCTGTTCGGCCCCGAGCGCGCCGGCCTGGACAACGACGACATGGCGGCCGCCGACACGCTGGTCCGCTACCCGCTCAATCCCGCCTTCATGTCGCTCAACCTCGCCCAGGCGGTGATGGTCATGGCGTATGAGTGGTGGTCCGCCGAGGAGCAGACGCTGCCGCGGCGGCTGATGACCAACGAGACCCAGGTCGCGACCAAGGCCGAGCTGGAAAACTTTCTGGGCCACCTGGTCCGCGAGCTGGACGCCGCCGGCTTTCTCGACAACCTGCCCAAACGCCCGGGCATGGTGCGCAACCTGCGGCACCTCTTCGAGCGCGGCGAGGTGACGGAGCAGGAGCTGCGCACGTTGCACGGCGTGGTGACGGAACTGTCCACCAGCCGCAGGCGAAGGGGCAGGGAAGCGTAGGCAAGGGGCTTCGCCCTTGACTCCATCAAAGGCGGAGCCACTCCGTCCTGGCGAGGCGAATGCCGAGACAAGCCGCCTCGACTGGCTTCGCCAGGCAGGGACGTAGGTCAAGGCCCAACAATGGGGTCTGGGGCCGCGGGCCCCAGCGGAGTCCAGAGGCAGAGCCTCTGGCCTTGCTTCACTGCGGCTCCACCACCGGCTTGCGGCGCTTGTCGACAAGCTCCTGGATCAGCTCGATCTGCAGCCGCTGCAGCTCCGCCAGGCGCTCCCATTGCCGCGTCATCAGATGGTCCATCTTCTCGTGCAGGTGGCGGATCTCGAGCTCCGCCTTCAGGTTCACCTGGTAGTCGTTGAGCGACCGGGCCCGGTCCTTCGCCTCGGTCCGCCGCTGGCTCATCATGATAATCGGCGCCTGCACCGCGGCGAGGCATGACAGCACCAGGTTGAGCAGGATGAACGGGTAGGGGTCGAACGCCCGGGTCGCCATGGCGACGTTGAGCGCCATCCAGACGACGAGGACCATGCCGAACAGGATGATGAAGTGCCAGCTGCCGCCGAACGAGGCGACGTGGTCCGCGGCGCGCTCGCCGAAGGTGCGATGGCCCTCGAGCTCCTGCTCGACGTTGTCGGCGACGGTCTGGTGCTCCGCCAGGCTGTCGATCACCTCGCGCTCGAGCGCCGTGATGTCACGCTTCTCGGCGTGCAGCAGCTCTTCCACCAGCTGGCCGCGGTATTGCGTGACCTCCTGCCAGGACACGACGCCCTCGAGGTCGAGATCCGGGCTGTCCTGCCGCATGCGCTCGACGAGGTCCGAGCGCAGCGTGTCCAGCCGGATGCTGTCCTTGCGCCGCAGCTCCTGACCGCTCAGGGCCGAGCGCAGCCGGGCGATACGCGGCTCGGCCAGTTCGTCCATGATCGATCCTGCCGTTGGAGGAAGGCCAGGGCCGTCGCCGCTCGACCCGATTGTCTCTGTGAATTCTGACCAGATGCGGGTCTGGGGGCGCCGCCCCCAGCGGAGTCCAGAGGCGGAGCCTCTGGCCTTCCTTAGCGGAACCGCGGCTCCTCGCGAGGCTCCCGCACGCTGCGCTGATAGACCTCGGCGCGCGCCGGCGGGATCGGCGGGCGGCCGGCGAAGTCCTCGCGCTCCAGCGCCGGCGTCGCCCGGTCGGGCACCCGCTCGGGCAGCCGCATCGACAGGCTGCGGATTTCGGCCTGGATCTCGTCCAGCCGGATCTCCACCGCCTCCAGGCGCGCCTTCACGCCGAACACGCTGAACGGCATCAGCAGAAAGGCGAGCCCAAGCAGGATCGCGACGATGACGAGCGCGAGCTGGATCCAGCCCGGCACCCAATCCGGAAAGATGGCTGGAACGGTCATGCACCCTCAGTATCACGCACGCGTTGCGGCTTGCATATCGGGCATGAGGGCGAGGCAGGTGACAATGCGCAACAGTGTGGCACGGACGACGGCAGCCGGCATCGCGACAACGGCGGTCGTCGCCGCCCAGCTCTGCGGCAAGCGCTACAGCCCGACGCCGGATCATCCACGCACCGCCGCCTGGTATGCCGCACTCCGCAAACCGTCCTTCACGCCGCCCGGCCCGGTGTTCGGCATCGCCTGGACCGGTCTCGACGCCCTGCTCGGCTACTCGGGCTACCGTCTGATGGTGGCCAAGCCTTCCAGCGCCCGCTCGCTGGCGCTCGGCGCCTGGTCGCTGAACCTGCTCGGCGTCGCCGGCTTCTCGTGGGTCCTGTTCGGCCGCAAGCGATTAGGCGAGGCGCTCGGCGTCACCGCCGGCATGGTCGCCACCTCCGCCGCCGCCGTCACCACCGCCACCCTGGTCGACCGCAAGGCGGCGCTCGCCGACCTGCCGCTGCTCGGCTGGGTCGTGTTCGCGACCCTGCTGCAGGAAGAGGTCTGGCGTCGTAATTAGTCAGGAAGGAAGGCCAGAGGCTCTGCCTCTGGACGCCGCTGGGGCCCGAGGCCCCAGACCCCACCCAGCAGCACCGGGCGCGACCGGGTATGAATAACGGATGGATTTTAAAGGCTCCGCCTTTAATGGGGTCCAGGGGCAAAGCCCCTGGCCTTCCTCACATCCGCGCTAAAGCGTCGCGACAACGCGCTCCAGCGCATCCCGGCCCTGCCGTATGCTGCCCCACGGGATCTCGCCGAGCGGAAAGTGCGCGGCGAGGCACAGGCTGATCACGCCGTTGACCGTCTCCAGGCACGACGCTGATTCGTCGGTCGTCCCGGCTTCGCGCTGACACGCGATCAGGGCGTCGCGCAGGTGCGACAGGCACCGGCTCGCTTCCGACAACGCGACGCCATCCTTGTGCGGCGCGTGGCTGAGGGCCTCGTCGAAGGCCGTCAGCGCGTGCCGGCCGCTGGCGCGCACCGCGTCGGGGGCGGTGTCACTCTGCCGCATCGGCCGACTTCTGCGACGCTGTCGGGCTGTTCTCGTTGGTGCCGGTGCGCAGCCGCCCGGGGCGCAGGTTGCAGGTGAGCGCCTTGGTCGCGTGGATCGACGTCTCCGGATCGCCGACGATGGCGAGCAGAACGTTGGCGATGTCGCCGTGCGCCATGCCCTCCCAGCCGAACACCCAGGGCATGCCGATCTGATAGACCGTCTTGCCGTTGATCACGAACGGCCGCACCCGCTCGGTCACCATCGCGCGGACCTCGATGCTGCCGCGCTTGGTCGTCAGCGTCGTCCAGCCGAGATGGGCGATGCCGAGCAGGCCGGCGAGCTCGGGCGGGATCTCGACGAACGCTTCCGGCTGCAGCTCGGCGGTGTGCGGCGTGATGCGCGAGCTGATGCCGCCGCATTGCAGCTCGGTCAGCCGGTAGGTGGTCAGGACGTACGGATAGTTCGGGTCGGCCGCCTCGTGATATTCGTTGTCCGGCCGGACCCAGCGCTTGGCGGCAGGGTTCGCCTCCTGCGCGTAGAGCTGGTTGTGCACCGGGCTTTCCATCGGCTCGTAGTGGGTCGGCAACGGCCCGTCCTTGATGCCGTTGGATGTGAACAGCGCCGCCTGGCCGTCCGCCAGCATGATGAACGGATCGTGCCCGGAATGAGCGTCCATCCCCGTCGGGTGCTTGGACCAATCGGGCACGAAGTCCGGCCGACGATCGGGCAGGAAGTCCGGCACGTCGGTGCCGGTCCATTTTCCACCAGCCTCGTCCCACCAGATCATCTTCTTGCGCTCGGACCAGGGTTGGCCGTCCGGTGCCGCGGAGGCGCGATTATAGAGGGTGCGCCGGTTGGACGGCCAGGAGAACGCCCAGCCGAGATGGCTGCCCGGACCGTCGGGGCCATCCGGGCGTCGCGAGCGAGCTTGGTTGTGGCCCTCGGTCGGCATGATGCCGCAATAGACCCAGCCGCCGCAGGAGGTGCTGCCGTCGTCCTTGAGGTCCTGGTACTTCTCCACCAGGCGTCCGTCGTCGAGGTGGCGGCCGTTGATCTCGGCCATCACCGCCGCGGCCGAGGGCTCCTGCTCGTCGCCGCTCACCGGATAGTCCCAGGTCAGCTCGTGCATGGCGCGGTCGCGGGGCAGGGCGCTGTCGGCGTACATCGCCTTCAGGCGCCGGCCGAGATGGTAGACGAACCACAGGTCCGAGCGGCTGTCGCCCGGCGCGTCGCAGGTCTTGTCGTGCCACTGCACGAGCCGCGAGGTGTTGGTGACCGAGCCTTCCTTCTCCGCCGAGATCGCCGACGGGATCAGAAAGATCTCGGTCGGGCAGGTCTCGGGGCTGATCTCGCCGGACTGCACGAGCCGGCCCTTCCGCCAGAAGCTCGCCGTCTCGATCATCGCCATGTCGCGCACTACCAGCCAGTCGAGCTTGGCGAGGCCGCGGCTGACGAGGTCGGAGTTGACGGCGCCGACGACGGGGTTCTGGCCGAAGATGAACTGGCCGCGCACGACGCCGTCGGCCATCGCCATCGTCATCGGCTGCTGCGAGAGGTCGCCGGTGAGCTTGGGCAGGTTGTCGAACGCCCAGCCGGTCTGCTCGGTCGCCGCCGTGCCGTACCAGGCCTTCATCAGGCTGACGAAATATTTCGGAAAGTTGTGCCACCAGCCGGTCGGCACCGTCTCCATCTTCAGGTAGGCGTCGACGTCGTGCTGGCCGAGAAAGACGTTCGGCTGGGGCAGGTAGGTCGGCAGCATGTTGTAGAGCGTCGGGATGTCGGTGCTGCCCTGGATCGAGCAGTGGCCGCGCAGCGCCATGATGCCGCCGCCGGGCCGGCCCATGTTGCCCAGCAATGCCTGCAGGATCGAGCAGGCGCGGATGATCTGCACGCCGACGGTGTGGTGCGTCCAGCCGACCGCGTAGCAGAACGCGCCGGTCTTCTCGCGGCCGGAATTGCGCGCCACCGCCTCGGCGACCTTGAGGAACGTCTCGCGCGGGCAGCCGGTGACGCTCTCGACCATGTCCGGCGTGTAGCGCGCGTAGTGCCGTCGCATGATCTGGTAGACGCAGTTCGGGTCGGCGAGCGTCAGGTCGGAGGGCGGCGGGCTGTCCCGCATCGCCGCCAGACCCTCCGCGGGGTCGGCCTCGGTGTTGGGCTTGTGCTCTTCCCCGGGCGAGGCGGCGATGTGGTCCTTGTACTGCCAGCTGTCGGTCTTGTAGCTGCCGTTTGCGGGATCAAAGCCCGAGAACAGACCGCCGCCGTCTTCGGCATCGACGTACTCGTCGGTAATGATCTTGGCGATGTTGGTGTAGTTCAGCGCGTACTCGCGGAACCACAAATCGTGCTCGAGCACGTAGTGGATCAGCCCGCCGAGAAAGGCGATGTCCGAGCCGGACCGCACCGGCGCGTGGATGTCGGCCATAGCCGAGGTGCGGGTGAAGCGCGGGTCGACGTGGATCAGCGTCGCGCCGCGCGCCTTGGCCTGCATGACGAAGCGGAAGCCGATCGGATGGTTCTCGGCCATGTTGGACCCCATCACGACGATCACGTCGCTGTTGGCGAGGTCCCAGAGCGCCATGGTGGCGGCGCCTCGGCCGAATGAGGCGCCCAAACTGGGCACCGAAGAGGAGTGTCAGATGCGGGCTTGGTTCTCGACGTTGACGATTCCCAACCCTCCGCTGAACAGCTTCTTGATCAGGTAGTTTTCTTCGTTGTCCATCGTCGCGCCGCCGAGCGAGCCGACGCCGAGCGTGTGGTTCACGACCTCGCCGCTCGGCAGCTTGGTCACGAAGGTCTCGTCGCGCGTCTGCCTGGTGAGCATCGCGATGCGGTCCATCGCCCACTCGAGCGGACGGTCCTCCCAATCGGTCGCGAACGGCGCGCGATACTTGACCGTCGTCACGCGCTCGGGGCTGAGCAGCAGGCCGAGCACGCTGCCGCCCTTCGGGCACAGCGTCCCCTGGTTGATCGGCGAGCGCGGGTCGCCCTCGATGTGGATGGGGCGGCCATTCTTCGAGTAGACCAGCTGGCTGCATCCCACGGCGCAGAACGGGCAGATGCTGGTGCCGACGGTGTCCGCCAGCTCCAGCCGCGGCCGCAGCGTCGTCGAGCCGGTGCTCTTCGCCGCCTCGCGCTTCGGGTCGCCGCCGGCGAGCTGCCGCGGCAGCGACCAGTCGGCGAGGAACCGCGCCGCCCGCTGGCCGACCGTCCGCCTCACTGTATGCCCCGCCGGCCGCTTCGCCATGGTGCCGTGAACCCCGTCCAACCGTTGCACACTACAAAGACATCACCACCCATGTTGGCAAGGCCGGTGCGGCATGGGAGTGCTGCACCTCGCCGTGAACGGACGGCCCCGGAGTGCGCCAGTGCAGAGTCTCGACGGCGTCATCACCCTGGCGCAGGAAAGCCGCTTCCAGATCACCGACAGCGCCGGCATCTCGCACCAGGCGGTGCTGTCGCCGCGGGCGGCGATGGAGCCGGACCAGCTGGTCGGCCTCGTGCATAGCGGCGCGCGCGTGCGGCTCAGCTATCAAACGACGGACGAGGTGATCAGCCTCATCGCTCGCTCCGTTCGCGTCTTGGAAGGCTGAGGCGCCATGGTGCACCCACGCGCGCTCGACTACACGGCCTCGACCTTTGATCACGTGATCCCGAACGAGAGCGAGCTCACCGGCGGCGTCATCATCGAACCGGGCAAGAGTTACGGCTTCTTCACCGACACCACGCTGTGCATCGGCTGCAAGGCCTGCGAGGTCGCCTGCAAGGAGTGGAACAACCTGCCGGCCGACGGCATCGGGCTGACCGGCCAGAGCTACGACAACACCGGCCTGCTGTCGGCCAACACCTGGCGCCATGTTGCGTTTGTCGAGACCGGCTCGCTGGGCGCCGTGCATGGCGACGGCGGCGGCTGCGGGGGCGGCGTACGCGACAACACGCTGCAGCCGTATCAGTCCGGCTGGCTGATGATGAGCGACGTGTGCAAGCACTGCCACAACGCGCCGTGCCTCGAGGCTTGCCCGACGGGGGCCCTGTTCCGCACCGAATTCGACACCGTCGTGATCCAGCAGGACATCTGCAACGGCTGCGGATACTGCATTCCGGCCTGCCCGTTCGGCGTCGTCGACGTCAGCCACCAGGACGGCAAGGCGCATAAATGCACCCTCTGCTACGACCGGCTGAAGGGCGGTCTCGAGCCGGCCTGCGCCAAGGCCTGCCCGACCGAAAGCATCCAGTTCCAGGAGGTCTCGGTGCTGCAGGAGCGCGCCCGCGAGCGCGTGAAGACCCTGCACGGCCTCGGCGTCAGCGACGCCTACCTCTACGGCGTGCCGGACGCGCCGGGTGCGACCGGCGACCTCGGCCACCTGAACGCCTTCTTCCTGCTCACCGCCCGCCCGGAGGTCTACAACCTGCCGGCCGCACCCACCCGCGCCTCGCGCCGGGTGCGCCCGGCACTGCTTTCCGGCGTCGCCACCATGGCCGGCCTGGCGATCGCCGCTTTGGCCGTTTTCGCCGGCGGACACGACTGATGGACGCCTCGCCGCCTCGCGCCGCCGGCCACGACGAAACGCCGCGGCCGCAGGCGCCCTCTGAGGACTGGGACGGCTCGACCTATTACGGCCGCCAGCAGCTCAAGCCGGCGCCGTTCAACAACTACGTCGTCGGCGGCTACATCTTCCTCGCCGGCATCTGCGGCGGCGCCTCGCTGCTCGCCGGCGCCGCGGAGCTGACGAAAACTCCCGGGCGCGACGGCCTGGTCCGCCGGGCGCGCTACCTCTCGCTGCTGGCGCCGTTCGTCGGCGGCGCAATGCTGATCTGGGACCTGCACACGCCCAAGCGCTTCTACATGATGCTGCGCATCTTCAAGCCGACCTCGCCGATGTCGATCGGCACCTACATCTTCTCCGTCTTCAGCGCGCTCGCCGTGCCCTTGGCCGCCCTGCAGTTCGCCTCCGACCGCTTCGCCTGGGCCCGCGCCGGCTGGCTGCGCCGCGCCAACGCCGTCGCCTCGGTGCCGCTGGCCGCCAGCGGCGCCGGCATCGGCACCTATACCGCCGCCTTGCTCGCCGCGACCTCGACGCCGCTCTGGGCCGCCTCGCCCCGCGCGCTCGCCATGCGCTTCGCCTCGTCCTCAGTCGCCTCCGGTGCGGCCATGCTGTCGGCCGGCGAGCGGGGTGCGGCCAATCGCCGCCGTCTCGACGAGATCACCCTCGCCGCACTCACCATCGAGCTCGGCGCCACCATCGCCTCGCACGCCGTCTACCAGCGCCGCGGCGTCGGCGAGGCGCTGAAGACCACACCCGGCGTCATCGAGGCCATCGGCGCCACCGGCCTCGGCGTCGTCGCTCCGATGGTTCTGCAAGCGACGTCGCTGCTGATCACCCGCGGCCGCTCGCGCCCATTTTCCCGCATCGCCGCGGCGCTGACGATCGCCGGCAGCCTGGTGCTCCGCATCTCGTTCATGGCAGCCGGCAACCAATCCGCCGTGCAGCCAGGTATCAGCTTCAAGTTCTCGCAGCCGAGAAATTTGAACAAGTAAGAAAGGGCTTCTTTTTTGAAAAAAAGAAGCAAAAAACTTTTGTTCGTTAAGTGTATGAATTACTAAGGGCGAAGGCTTTGATCGCGCTTTTTAACTTGACGGCTCGGCTTCGCCGTCGCGGGCTTTGCCCACTGATGGGTAAAAGTTTTTTGGTTCTTTTTTTCAAAAAAGAACCGTTTGCTTTCTCTTCGCCTCACGTCGCCACTGATGCAGCACGAACTCGGTATAACCGTTCGGCTGTTCCCGTCCCTTGAAGATCAGCTCGCACGCCGCCTGGAAGGCTGGCCCGTCGAAGCCCGGCGCCATCGCGGTGTAGGTCGGGTCGTTGGCGTTCTGCCGGTCCACCACCGCCGCCATCCGCCGCAGCGTCTCCATCACCTGTGCCTCGTCGACCACGCCGTGGTGCAGCCAGTTGGCGATGTGCTGCGAGGAGATGCGCAGCGTCGCGCGGTCCTCCATCAGCCCGACATCGTGGATGTCCGGCACCTTGGAGCAGCCGACGCCCTGATCGACCCAGCGAACGACGTAGCCGAGGATGCCCTGGACGTTGTTGTCGAGCTCCTGGCGCACGTCGTCCGGCGCCCAGTTCGCGCCCTCGGCCACCGGAATCGTGAGCAGTGCGTCGAGGCTGGCCGGCGTGCGGCTCGCGATCTCGCCCTGGCGCAGGTTCGCGTCGACCTGGTGGTAGTGCAGCGCGTGCAGCGTCGCCGCGGTGGGCGAGGGGACCCAGGCGGTGGTCGCGCCCGCCATCGGGTGGCCGACCTTCTGCACCAGCATGTCGGCCATCCGGTCGGGCGCGGCCCACATGCCCTTGCCGATCTGCCCCCGCCCGGCGAGCCCCGACGCGAGCCCGACATCGACGTTGCTATCCTCGTAGGCGCGGATCCAGGCGGTATGCTTCATCTCGTTCTTGCGGATCATCGCGCCAGCCTCCATGGAGGAGTGCATCTCGTCGCCGGTGCGATCCAGGAACCCGGTGTTGATAAACACCACACGCTCGCGCGCCGCCTCGATGCAGCGCCCGAGGTTGGCGCTGGTGCGCCGCTCCTCGTCCATGATGCCCATCTTCAGCGTGTTGCGCGGCAGGCTGAGCAGCGCCTCCATTTGGCCGAACAGCGCATTGGCGAAGCCGACCTCGTCCGGCCCGTGCATCTTCGGCTTGACGATGTAGACCGAGCCGGCGCGGCTGTTCTTGACGGCGCTCCGGCCGCGCAGGTCGTGCAGCGCGATCAGCGCCGTCACCGCCGCGTCCAGGATGCCCTCCGGGATTTCGTGGCCGGCGGCGTCGCGCACCGCATCGGTGTACATGTGCAGCCCGACATTGCGGATCAGCATCAGGCTGCGGCCGGGCAGCACCAGCGGTCCGCCGTCGCGCGACTCATACTCGCGGTCCGGCGCCAGGCGGCGGGTGACGGTCCGTCCGCCCTTCTCGAGCTCGGCGGCGAGGTCGCCGCGCATCAGCCCGAGCCAGTTGCGATACACCGCGACCTTGTCGTCGGCGTCCACCGCGGCGACGCTGTCCTCGCAATCCATGATCGTGCTGATCGCCGCCTCGACCAGCACGTCGGCGATGCCCGCCGGATCGGTGCCGCCGATCGGATGGTCGCGGTCGATCACCACCTCGGCGTGCAGCGTATTGTGGTGCAGCAGCACCGAGGTGGGGGCCTCGATCGGGCCGCGATGGCCGACATACTCCGACAAGTATTTGAGCTTGGTCGGGCCGCCCTCCAGCGCCACGACCAGGTTGCCGCCGATGATCGACAGGCCGCGCGCGCCCGCCCAGCTGCCGCCGGCGAGCGGGGCGGCGCTGTCGAGGAATGCCCGGGCGCGGGCGACGACGGCGGCGCCGCGGGCGGCGTTGTAGCCGCGGCCGCGCGCGAGCTCTCCCGCCTCGTCGATCGCGTCGGTGCCGTAGAGCGCGTCGTACAGGCTGCCCCAGCGGGCGTTGGCGGCGTTGAGCGCATAGCGGGCGTTGCTCATCGGCACCACGAGCTGCGGCCCGGCGATGCGGGCGATCTCGTCGTCCACGTTGGCGGTCGCAACCTGCACCGGCGCTTCCAGCGGCTCCAGCAGGTAGCCGATCTCGCGCAGGAACTCCCGATAGGCGGCGGCGTCGTGCGGCTGGCCGCGACGCGCCAGGTGCCAGGCGTCGAGTTGCCGCTGAATGTCGTCGCGGCGTTCGAGCAGCGCCAGGTTGCGCGGCGCGAGCTCCCCCAGGATGCGCGCGAAGCCGGGCCAGAACTGCGCCTCGGTGACGCCGGTGCCGGGCATCGCCTCGTCGCGCAGGA
>CAXUCZ010000025.1:14472-16348 GCA_964249675.1 uncultured Acetobacteraceae bacterium
GCGTCACCGTCGCGCGCGTCGGCTCGTCGACGTTCGCGCGCTCGACGGGCTCGCCGATGTTCGCGCGCTCGGCGGGCGCGACGACGTTCGCGCGCCCGGCGGGCGCGACGCCACCGTTCGCCGGGTTCTGCGTTGCGTCGTCCATCGGGTCGTCCTCAGCGGCACAGTGAGCGGCTGTCATTATCCCTCGACCCTCGCCAGGTCCATCGCGGCCGCGTCAGGCCATCATCAGGAGAGCCGCCATGGATGAGGCCCTTGCCAGCCTGCTCGACACCATCTTCGGCCTGCTGGAGGTTGGCGCCGCCGAGCCTGGCTCGCCGTTCCACGTGCTGACGCTGGGCACGCTGGCCGGCGGCGTGCCGCGGCTCCGCTCGGTGGTGCTGCGCGGCTTCGAGCGCGGACGGCGCCGGCTGAGCGTGCACACCGACGCCCGCTCTCCCAAGGTGGCGCAGATTGAGGCCGAACCGGCGGTGGAGCTGCACGTCTGGGACGATGCGGGCAAGGTTCAGCTTCGCCTCGTCGGAGTGGCCCGCCTGCACTGCCGGGATGCGCGCGCCCAGGCGGAATGGTCGACGCTGGGCGAGCATAGCCGCGCCACCTACCAGGTCGGCGCTGCCCCCTCTTCCGTGCTGCATGGTCCGCCCGCTGCCGATCAGGACCTAGCGGCGGCCCGCTCGGCGTTCATGGTGATCGACGTGACGCTGACCAGCATCGAACACCTGCTGCTGTCGCGCGAGGGCAACCGCCGGGCGCTGTTCCGCCTGCCGGCCGAGAGCCAGGCGGCGGAGGCGATCGAGGCGGACTGGCTGGTCGCGTGAGCGCCGGACGCGGGGTTGCGGGCGCTGCCGCCCTGCCGTAGAGAACCGGCGCCGGCCAGCGGGTGGCGCGATTGTCTCGCCCGCAATCACAGACGTCCCGTTCGTCTAGAGGCCCAGGACACCGCCCTCTCACGGCGGTAACAGGGGTTCGAATCCCCTACGGGACGCCAGCCGATGACGATCTGTGCAGCTCTGGCGGCGCCGCTCGACGTCGCGACGGTGCTTGGCGGCGAACTGCCTGTCGATGGAAAGCGCCAGGACGCGAGAATGACAACGCTCGCCGTCGCATGGGGCAGCTCGGGCCAGATCCGGAGTTGACGCGCAACGGCGAGCGGCCTTGAAGGCATCGCGGCCGAGATATGCGATGCGGTTCAGCCAATGGACGAAGTCGGCCAGTGCGACCGGCGCTAGGTCGGCGGGATCGTTACCCTGCCTTCTCCGGCAAGCCGCTTCAACACGCGAGCGCCATCAACCTGGAGCACGCCGCGAACCTCGGCGAGGTGTCGGGTCGGGTGCTCGACCATGCTGAGGCGATGACGCACCAGCCGCAAAGCTGGTCGTCGTGCTAGGCGGCCCAGGTCGGCGAGGTCCCATCCCAAAAGAGGCCGGAAGCCTGCGGTGCATGCATGATCCATATTGCACTATTTGACCACGTGTTTAATATGAAGGCTGGTTTTCGATCGCACAATTCGCAATAGTCATCTACGAGCGCTGGAATTTGAGTTAGGGACGGTCAAGGACGTGGAATGCCTGCTCCTCCAACTTCAGCTGAACTCCAGATCGATCGCCCGGCAATCATGCTTGCGGGTCCTCTGCCAGCTGTCTGGGGCCGGCACGCGGTGGGCCGCGGCAGGCCGGGCCAGAGTCCTGAGCGCCTGACGGGAAGACCTCGGGACGCGGCCGCGCCGCCGAGGCAGGGCCATCGTTCGCCACGACATCAGCAAGCCGTCCGGCCGCAACCTCATGGTCGACATTGCCCCGGCATCGCTGCCGGCGAGGTCAGGGTTCTGCCGGGCGCGAACAAGGCCAAGCGGGCACGAGAGCTGCGCCGGCAGCCC
>CAXUCZ010000026.1:0-2167 GCA_964249675.1 uncultured Acetobacteraceae bacterium
CTGACCTGCCAATTGCTGTTGAATTTGATGCCGTAGGGCGGGTCGAAATAGATGCACTGAACTTTCCCGCGCAGGCCCTCGCGCTCGGTTAGGGACGCCATTACTTGAAGGCTGTCACCGAGGATCATGCGGTTCGACCAGTGCTGGTCGTGCTGGTAAAATTCCAGTTTCGCTTCCGGATCGTCCAGGCCGTTGAAGTCGGCGAAGAGGTCGGGGATTCCGGGATCGATTTCGGTGCGGGTGTGGGCGTCGTGGCGGAGGGCGTCGATGATGGCCTTGGGGTGGATCTTTTCCTGGATGTAGATCGGGGGCGGGTTGACGACGAGGTCGGACCAATCCTGGGTGTCCTTGCCGCGCCAGACGAGCTGGGCGTCGCCGAGCTCCAGGGTGCCGGTTTCCTGGAGTTGCTGGCGCTGGGCGTCGGTGATGCGGATGCGCATGCCGCGCCAGACGAGCTGCGGGTCGAGGTCCTGGTTGCGCGGGCGGGTCTCGCCGGGTGGCAGGGGGGCGGCGCGGGGGTAGTGGGCGGCGGTGACCGGGGCGTGTTCCTCGATCTGGGCGGCGAGGGACTGGAACTCGGCTGTCGGGATGTTGCGGCGGGTGTCGCCCGGATGGGTCAGTGCTTCGATGCGGGGCGGCTTGGCCACTTGGTACCTTTCACGTCGTCGTCGGGACCTTGATCGGCGAAAGTGACGCGCGGCGTTATGCGCATGCGCATAATCGCCGCAACCTACTGAAAAGCCACGGCGATACGCAAGCAAGCCCCGGTTTTTGAGTATTGCTCATCGCCCGCCTCCCCTGCCCCCTTGGCAACCAAGGCCGCACCGTAGCACCTCTCAAGTCATCGTTTCCAAAGCCTCGGCTTTGGTGGGGTCAAGGGGCAAAGCCCCTTGCCTTGCTTCCTCGACGAGCTTCGAAAAAGCCGCCTCAATCTCATAGACATCGGTAAACTCGGCGAACGCCCAGCGCCCGAAGGTGGCGAGATTGTTGACGCCGGGGATCCAGAGCTTGCGCATCGTCTCCGCCTTGAGCTTGGCGTCGATCTGGCGGAAGCCCTTGATCTCGACGACGAGGTTCAGCGGGTCGGGGCGGCTGTCGTCGATGCGGACGATGTAGTCGGGCCAGTAGCGGCGCTGCTCGGTGCCGTCGCGGTAGGGCACCTCGAACGACATGCCCTGGTTCTTGACGTAACAGAGCAAGTGCGGGTGGGCCTCGGCGGGACGGGCGAACTCGGCCTCCCAGTCGCTGTCGAGGACGACGTGGTTGACGTGGCAGCGGTCGCCGCCGGTGGTGTAGAGCGGCTTCGACGTCGAGAAGTTGACGAAGCGGCTGCTGCCCTGCGGGGTATAGGGGTCGAGGATGGCGCGCACGGTGCCGGCGTCCGGCGCCTGGGTCTGGCAGGCGAGATAGAGCAGCTCGGCGGCGCGCTCGAGCAGCTGGGGATAGCCGACCATCGCTGGTTGGGTCCCGCCCTGACAGACGAGGTAGCCCTCGGCAAGCCAGCGGGTCACGATGCTCTTGATGTCGGTGAACAAATGCAGCTTCGGCGCCTCGTCGGCATCGCGAAAGCGGGTGTAGAGCAGGTGCTTGGCGATTTCGTAGCCGATGGTGCTGATGCGCTTGGCCTGCAGCACGGAGAGGTTCAGCTCGATGCCCTGACCGAGCAGGCCCTCCATGCGCACGCGGCAGGGGCCGACGATCTCGGGCGTGAGGACCATGCGGTGGTCGTCGGTGAAACGGGCCTCGATGCGCTCGTCGGGCAGCGCGACGCGGTAGCCCTCGACGCGGGGAAAGGTGATCTCCAGGGCGGCCCGTTCTTTGACGGCGGTGACGCGGGTGGTGGGTTTTGGCGGGGTGGGCTTGGCGACGACGGGCTGGGCGGTGAAGTCGAACGGGATGCCCATGATGTCGGCGTATTCGACGTTGAACAGGCCGGCGGCGTTGAGTTCGTAGGACTGGCGGCGTAGGCCGCGGCCGACGACCTGCTCGCAGAGCAGCTGGGTGCCGAAGGCGCGGACGCCGAGGATGTGGGTGACGGTGTTGGTGTCCCAGCCTTCGGTGAGCATGGAGACGGAGACGACGCAGCGGATGGTCTCGCCGAGGCGGCCGACGCGGCCGACGGTGTTCATGACCTCGCGCAGGAGCTCGGCGTCGGCGATGGCGGCGG
>CAXUCZ010000026.1:2177-5273 GCA_964249675.1 uncultured Acetobacteraceae bacterium
CAAAGCGGTGCGGAAGGCGGGGTCGAGCGCCTCGCCGCTTTCGATCTGCTCGCTGTCGATCAGCAGGGTGTTGGGGCGAGCGAGGCGGGCGCCGTGGTCATCGTAGTTGCGGAAAAGCTTGAGGTGACCGTCGATGAAGCGGTTCTGCTCGTCCGCGCCGTCGCGCTCGAAGCCGGCGATCCATTCGTAGACGAGCTCGGAGGTGGCGGTGTTGTTGCACACGACGATGAAGACGGGCGGGGTGGCGAGGCCGGCCTGATGCCACTGCTCGTGGACCTGCTCGTAGTGGCCGTAAAGAGCGTAGAGGGCGGTCTGCAGCTGATTGGGCAAGGCGAGCGGGTTGCCGCGGCCGGCCTTGGCGCGGCCGGCCTTGGGCATGGCCTTGCCGATGTGGTCCCATAGGTTGCGGTAGAGCGGCGCCTCGCTGTTGGGCAGGTTGTCGGCGACGGGGATGCGGGGGAGCTTGACGATGCCGCTTTCGATCGCGTCCATCAGCGAGAAGTCGCTGACCGTCCAGGGGAACAGGGTGCCCTCCTGGTAGCCTGAGCCGCGCAGGAAGAACGGGGTGGCCGACAGGTCGTAGACGCCGGTGAGGCCAAGCTTCTTCTGCGCCGCCTCGAGGCCGCTGATCCACAGTCGGGCGGCCTCCTTGTTCTTCTTCGCCTCGGCGCGCTCCTCGGCGCCGAAATCCTCCTCGGCGCCGGGCTTCTCGCGGTAGCAGTGGTGGGCCTCGTCGTTGAGGATCGTGATGCCCGGCAAGCCCAGCAGGATGCCGGCGACGCGCTGGAGCATCTGGCCGTCGGTCTCCAGCGTGGTTGGCGGCTCCGGGTCGCGGCCCTGCAGGAGGGCGCGGCCGGTGCGGCTGATCTGGAACGTCTCGCGCGGCTTGAAGGCGTGATAGTTGGTGATGACGATCTTTGCGCGGTCGATGTCGGGCAGCATGTCGGCGGGCACGAGCTCGCGGGCGCGATAGTAGCTGTCGGGATCGTTGGGCTGCAGGACGCGCAGGCGGTCGCGGATGGTGATGCCGGGGGCGACGACGAGGAAGCCGCGGCTGTAGAGGGCGCTGCCCGGGCTGCGCACGGCGTTGGCCGTCTGCCAGGCGATGAGCATGGCCATCACCGTCGTCTTGCCGCTGCCGGTGGCCATCTTCATGGCGAGGCGGGACAGGCCGGGATTGGCCTGGGCGTTGGCCGCCTCGAGGTGGCGGCGGACCGTGTCGTGGCGCTTGTCGCGGCCCGTGCCCGGGCCCCCGTTCAAGCGGGCCACCTCGGTGAGCCAGATCACCGTCTCGACGGCTTCGACCTGGCAGAAGAACGGGGTGACGGACTGAAATCTGTGCGAGCGCCAGTGGGTGAGCAGGCGCCGGGTGACCGGGGTCACGCCCCAGCTGGCGGGATTGGGCAGGCCGCGCCAGGCGGCGACGGAGGCGCGCACCTCGTTGATGATGGGGGTGGGGTTGTATTCCTGCTCAGCGGTGGAGAGGTCGTGCGCGTCGGGCAGGACGAAGGCGGCCTGGGCGACCTGCTTCTTGCGGGCTTTCGGCACCGGGGTGATGAGCTCGGAGCGGCGGCGGCCGGCGAGCGGGGGCTGGTCGAGGGGCTGGCCGTCCGCGTCGAGGGCGTGGTGGCGGGCGGGCGGCAGGTAGGGCGAGTTGAGGATCGGCTGGTCGAAGAATCTGGCTGACATGGCGATCGTCTCTTCGCTCTTACGCGTGTCGGTTGCAGTCCAGTCGAACACGATTGCGGCGCCGGAGCCAGCGTCCCAGGCGGGCCGGTCGGCGGGAACGGCTTGACGGCGGCGGGCTGGTCGTCATGAGACTGAGCCTCCGTTCGGGATAACCGTCATGCCAGCACGCCTCGATGGTCACACCGCCCTGGTCACCGGCGCCTCGAGCGGCATCGGCGCGGACATCGCCCGGGTGCTGGCGCGGCGCGGCGCGTCGCTGGTGCTGGTCGCCCGCCGCGCCGACCCGCTGAACCGCCTGGCCGAGGAGCTGGGGCAGGCGTGCGGCGCGGCGGTCAAGGTTCGCCCGGCGGACCTCGGCGACGCCGCCGACCGCGCCGCGCTCGGCAACGCCATGGAGGGCGTCGACATCCTGGTCAACAACGCCGGGCTCGGCGTCTACGGACCGTTCGCCGACGCGCCGTGGGAGCGGATCCAGCGGATGCTGGAGGTCAACGTCGTGGCGCTGTCGCAGCTGACGCATCTGGCGCTGCCCGGCATGCGGCGCGCCGGTTGGGGGCGGATCATGCAGGTCGCCTCGATCGCGGCGTTCCAGCCGACGCCGTCCTACGCCGCCTACGGGGCGACCAAGGCGCAGATCCTGTCGTTCGGGGTGGCGCTGAACCACGAGCTGCGCGGCAGCGGCGTGACCTGCACGACGCTGTGCCCGGGCACGACGCAGACGGAGTTCTTCAGCGTCGCCGGACAGCGGATGAACCGGATGCAGCGCGCCTCGGTGATGACCAGCGAGGCGGTGGCCAGGATCGGCGTGGACGCGATGCTGCGCCGCTCGCCCGTCGTGGTCGCCGGCCAGGCCAATGCCTTGAGCGCGCTCGGCGGACGGATGCTGCCGCCGGCGCTGGCGGCGCGCATCGCCGCCCGGCTCATGCGCGAGTAGCGGCAGTCCGGCCGCCGGACCGTCGCGCCGCCGTGATGGCGGCGCCGGCGCTGTTGGCCGATCGGCAGGCGCGGGTGGGCCGCCCTGCCGGCCGCGGCGATGCCGGGCCTGGTCGGCTTGACGGGTGCCGGCTTGATCCGGGATGCGGGCCTCTGCCGAAGCAGCCGGCCGACGGCATCTTCTGTCCAGGACCGACGTTCACGTGCGGTGATGAACGGGAGGGTGGCGATGAGCGGTTCGAAGGTGATGGAGATCTATCTGACGGGGCTGCGCAATCAGCATGCCGTCGAGACGCAGGCGATCGGGACGATCCAGAACGAGTTGAGCCGGATGGAGCCGTATCCGGAGCTGCACGCCAGGATGCAGGCGGACAAGGAGCGCTCGGCGACCCAGGCAGCCCGGCTGGACGAGCTTCTGGCAAAGCACGGCAGCAGCAAGTCGCTGGCCAAGGAAGTGGTGACCGGCGCGGTGGC
>CAXUCZ010000026.1:5283-16327 GCA_964249675.1 uncultured Acetobacteraceae bacterium
GCGCGGCACTCAGGCGTCGTTGATCAAGGAAGCCGGCGCAGGCACGATCGCCACCGTCACCGGCTTTGCGCATCTTCCCGCCTCGGACGAGGTGCTGAAGAACGTCCTCGCCGCGATCGGCTTCAAGGCCTACGAGATCGGCTCCTACAAGGTGTTGCTGACCCTGGCGGAGGCGGCGGGCGCGACAGCGGACAGCGCGGTGCTGACCTTGTCGATGCAGGAGGAGCAGGAGATGGGCGACTGGCTGGGCGGCCACCTGCCGGCGTTCGTCACCGCCTATCTTCAGCACGGAGCGGCATGAGGGCGCTGTCGCGACGCCTGCGGACGCGTCGCGACATGAGGCTGACGGAGATCATTCGAAGGAGCGTTCGTGAGCAAGACGACTTGGTACGTGGTGGCCGATGGCGGCAAGGCGCGCATCCTGACGCTGAACGGCGGCGAGATGCGGACGCTGCACCGCTTTGACAATAGCGGGCACGGCGATGCGAGCGAGGACCCCAGCGCCGGCACCAGCCAGCTGAAGGCGCCGAAAGCGGACCCGCACGAGCAGGCCAAGGCGCATTTCGCGGCGCAGGTCGCCGGCCGGCTGAACGAGGCGGTGCGGACCGGCAAGGTGGACGAGATCATCCTCGCGGCATCCGCTCACGTGTTGCACGACATCCGCCACGAGCTCGACAAGGCGGCGTCGGCCAAGCTCGGCAAGTCATTGAGCAAAGACCTGACGAACACCCCCGATCACGAGCTTGCCACCCATTTCGAGTAGGTGCGGCCAGCCGACGCCGATCGACCCCCCGACAGAGCGGTCAGGCGTTGCCGACGCGCTCCGCGGGAGGCGGGCGCAGGCCATGGTTAAGCCGGGACCTTGCGACAAGGCGCGCGATGCCGTTCCGACCCGAGGCGATCGGCGCTGACGATCGCCGGGTAGGACCATCGCATGGCCGGCGGTTGACAGCGTCATCCAGGCGAGCGGTCAGCCTGCCCGGTGATCTCGGTTAGACCCCGCCCACGCACGAGGAAGCGCGGCGGCTTGAAGCCGATGCCGCGGCGGGCGGGTCGGCTGCGACGATGTCGTCCGAAGCGCGCGACCCGGGCCATACTCGCGCGTGGTCACGTCGGCGACAACACGTCAATTTTTCGCGTTCGGCGCATTTGGACATGGTCGCGAACGCCTCGCTGGCTCGCGACGCCCCTAGGCGGCGGTCGCCACATTCAATCGCGTCGAAGACGCGGCAAGGCGGTCCCGCAAGTCTAGATGACTGTCCTGCAAATCCATCAACAGATCGACGAAGCCCGCATACTCCGGCCGTTCCGCGCGTGAACGCTGAACACCCGCAGGCTGCGCGTATATCAAGCGCTCGAGCGCGGCGATTGCCTGCCGCTCGGCAGCGAGATGCTCTTCCACGCTCAAGCCTTCGAGTCGCACCAGAACGTCTCTCACCGTTTTCTCGTCCGGCATGATAGCCTCCATTGAATTCAGTAGCAGACGTCCGGTATTCGATGCCTGGTTGCGACCCGTCACCGAACAATGTCATGCGCGGCTGCTGAAAAGTTAAGCAGGTATGCCGGGTCGGCTTCGACGTGGCGCTATGATGCACGATGGCACCAGATCCAGACCCGCACGGCCAGGCCGCTCTCATGCTTTGCGAGAGCCTGATTCTCCTCCTGGTGGAGGTGGGAACGATCCATAAGGATCAAGCCGTCGAGGCGATCACCAATGTCATCGACGCGAAGCGCGAGATTGCGGGCACGACTGAAAGCGTTGTTGTCAGCGCGACGTCGATTGCGCTACTACAATTTGTTGCGCAAAGCATCGGCGCAGCAACGTTCGCCAGAAAGGCGTCGGCGCTGTGATCGGCACCCGGTAGCAAGCTCTGCTCACGGACCGTTGTTCTTGTCACGTGCGCTCTGTTTATGTCTCTCCTAGGTTGCGCCTATTGAAGAGTACCAACCTTGCAGCACACTCTCTATTAAACAGTTTAAGAAAGTGAAGGAAGGATCATGCGACAGGAAGCAGGACGGCCAAATCCATTGGAAGTCGCCAGGTCGGTCGGCAACCCGCTCGCTCGTAAGCTGTCGCATTTCACGCCGCTGTCGGAGACCGATCACGCCGTGCTGAATGCGCTGGCAGATCAGGAAGAGCGATTCCCGGCCGACACCGACATCGTTGCCGAAGGCATGAAGACCCGATCCGTTTTCCTCCTCAAGGAGGGCCTGGCCATCCGATACCGCGCCATGCCGAATGGCGGGCGCCAGATCATGACGTTCCTGATCCCGGGCGATCTGTGCGACGCCTACGTATTTCTGCTCCGCTCCATGGACCACTCGATCGGCACCATCACGCCGGTGCGCGTCGCGCCAATCTCGCGTGAAAGCATGATGGCCTTGTTCGCGCGACGCCCCAGGATTTCTGCTGCGCTATGGTGGAGCTCCCTGCAGGAGGAGTCGATGCTGCGGGAGCGTATCGTCTCGCTCGGGCGGCGGGATGCGCGCGGCCGCATCGCCTATCTCCTCTGCGAACTGCTCTGGCGCCATGCCGCGGTCGGACTGACGAACGGCGACAAGTTCCAGCTGCCGCTCACCCAGACGGAGCTTGGCGACACTCTCGGTCTGACCCCCGTCCACGTGAACCGCATCCTGAAGGAGTTCCGCGAGCGACGCCTGATCGCCATCGAACACAAGATGCTCAACCTGATCGATGTTCGAGGTCTGCAGGAGATCGCTGCGTTCAACGAGGACTATCTCCACTTGGGCGGGGCATCGGATGAGGTGAGCCGCTACTTCGACAGTCTCGAGACCAGGCAGCGCGAGAACGAAGAGCGCGGCTGACGACGTCGTGGGCGCAACCAGGTAGGTTCTCGCCCGGTCGACGGTCGCTCGGCGGGCTTGCTCGCACGATCCTGGTCTGAAGCCATCCGCCAGGAACGATTGCGCCGCTCTCGACGACACCGCCCATCGGCGCGGCGTCGCTGCGCTCCGGGCCGCCAAAACGTGCGGTCCGATCTCCACGCACGCGTAGGGCCCGTGCACCGCAGCCGGTCTGTCGGAGAGCGCTTGGCGTGCGACCCCCCGACGCCAGGGCGGCACGCGTCTGGCAGAACTTAACTGGTTTAATACCGGTTAAACGAAAGCGAGCAACAATCTCGTCTTGCCAGGCTCACGCTTGTTGAGACATAGCCTGGACAATCGCAGTTGGTCACCCAACTCATCTTAGCTGCCGAGCACGAGACGAGAACTCGTGATCGCAGCCGGGAGCTGGCGAGATTGGCGTTCATGGACAGCTCAACCCTACAGCCTGCGCACGAGGCCGTCGCGGCGGCCCGCATCGCTGCCTCGGACGCGGTCGGCGGCCACCGCTCTCTGCTCGCCTCGATGCGCCACATGCAGTGTCCGTCCCTGTCGAGGAGCCTCTGGCAGCTTGGCTCCACGGTGATCAGCTTCCTCGCCGTCAACGTCCTGATGTATGCTGCCCTGCAATTCTCCGCCTGGCTGGTCCTGGCGCTCGCTGTTCCGGCGGCCGGGCTGATGGTCAGAATCTTCATCATCCAGCATGATTGCGGCCACGGATCCTTCTTTCGCGGGCGTGGACTGAACGACTGGGTCGGACGTGTCTGCAGCCTGCTGACCTTCACGCCGTACGCCTTCTGGCGCCGCCAGCACGCCAATCACCACGCCTGCTTCAACAATCTCGACCGTCGCGAGCCGGGCATCGACCTCTACTCGAACTGCGCGACGCTGCGCGAGTATCGGGCGCTCTCGCCGGCTCGCCGCTGCTTCTACCGCCTCTCGCGCCATCCGATCGTCGCTCAGTTCCTGTTGCCGCCGCTGGTGTTTCTGCTGCTCTACCGGGTGCCGTTCGACGCGCCGAAATCCTGGTCGCGCGAGCGGGCGAGCGTGTATCTGACCAATCTCGGCATCGTCGGCCTTCTCGGTGGCCTGGCGCTGTTGCTCGGCGTGTGGCCGGTGCTGCTCGTGCAGCTGCCCATCCTCTCCCTGACGGCGATCATCGGCGTCTGGCTGTTCACGGTGCAGCACCGCTTCGAGGCGTCGCAATGGGCAAGGCAGGACACGTGGACGGCGAGGCAGGCAGCTCTGGAGGGCAGCTCCTATCTCAAGTTGCCAGCGATCCTGCAGTGGTTCACCGGCAATATCGGCTTCCACCATGTGCACCATCTGGCGCCGCGTGTTCCCAACTACCGGCTGCAAGCCTGTCACCGCGCCCACGCAGCCCTGTCGCAGGCGGTCACGACGCTTAATCTCCGGCAGGCGCTGCTCGCTCCCGCCTTTCAGCTCTGGGATGAGGATAACGCACGCATGGTCCCGTTCAGCGCGGCGACCGCAACGTAACTTGGCTACCGGCCCGAACCGGACGCCCGACCGCTCGTGAGACCGCGATCCGACGGGCCTCACCGGCCGGATCTCCTCACGCGGCCCTGCTGACGGAACGCTGATCGGCGACGGCTGCTCATCAAGCCCCACCGATGCCCAATCTGGGGCCGACGTCACGACCCTGACTTGTTCGTGCCTGGAGTGTATCAAGCTGATGTCCGACATCGTTTACCCAGACAGCCTGCAGGCTTACTTCGATAGCCTCACGCCGGCGCAAAAGGCCGAGAATGCGCGCTGGGCTTCGGACAGGCTCGCCGACATGCAGTGGCTGGATGCGATCGGCTATGAAGGGCCGACGACACTGCACGACGATGTCGGCGTCGCGACCGCGCGTCGGACCGCAGCCGGCTGACGGTGATCGCCTGACGCAGCCGTCGCCGGCCCGGCCGTCGCGCCGACGGAGCTGACGCGGTCGGACCCGTTGCCGACGATGTCGGACTTACCGCTGCGCCATCCCGCCTCTCAGGGTCAGGTTTCGGCATGAACCCGGTTGGTGACGACCTCCGCCTCCGACGGCGCATGCGCTTTGCCGATCAGGCGAAACATCGATGCGGCGACGAGCGCGCCGATGAGCGGTCCGGCGGTGTAGAAAAACCAGATCGGATAAGTTCCGGCAACGATCATCGGCCCGAGCGCGCGGGCCGGATTGCCGGCGCCGCCGCTGACCGGCCCGCCGAGAAGCACCCCGGCCGCCAAGGAAAAGCCGATCGCGACGGCCGCCGTTCCCGCCGGCACGCGCGGATCCGTTGCCGTCGAGATCACCGTGAACACGAGGATGAAGGCGATCAACGCCTCCACGAGCAGCACCTGCATCGCATCCGCGCCATGCACGGGCGAGGGCGCGCCGAGATGCGCGTCGGCATAGGCGCCATGACCGTAAGCCGCCCAGACGACGACGGCGGCAACGACCGCGCCGATAAGCTGGGCCAGCCAATACGGTATGACGAACCGCCAGGGAAACTTTCCCGCGCTCGCCAGCCCCAGGGTGACGGCAGGATTGACATGCGCGCCGCTGATCTGGCCGATCGAGCCCACGATCGGTATCAGCACCAACCCGAACGACAAGGCGACGGCCAGGGAGTTGTAGGCCGGGCCCGCGGTGTTCTTGCCCAAGGTCGCGGCGGTGGCGACCGCGGTGCCGACCAGCACCAGCATGAACGTGCCGGTGGCCTCGGCAAGGCACGCCAAGGTTAGGTTCCCGACCTGACTTTGCCGTACGTGCGACCGGCCGCGCGAGAGCGCCGGTGTGCCTGTCGTGACCATCGTGAGCTCCCGTTATGGATGCGCCGACCTGGCTCAGCCGCGGCCGGACGGCGCACCGGCGACAGCGCCGTGCTCAGGCGGCGGTTTCAGGCCGCGTCGTGCGGAAGACGGGCGGACCGCCGCCAGCACAGGCGGACCACGAGTAGTCCGGCATGCCAGGCGATCGCAGCGACCAAGCAGCGCCGAACCCTGATCGCCCTGTCCGCGCGACGCAAGAACGCGATTGCCTTTGCGCCGTCAAGGCTACAGCCTCCGCAGCAAACCCTCGGAGCTTGAGCATGCGTCTGAAGCCTATCGGCCTGGCCGCCTTGCTGGCGGTGACCGCATCGCCGGCGCGGGCCGACCTGTTGCGGGCCAGGCGAGCCAGCGTCATGTGCGCGTCGGCCGGCGCGCTCGCAAGGCTCGGCCTGCCGGCGGGAGGCAGCCAGGACGTCGGAGACCATGTCCCGCCGGCGATCGCCAAGATCGCGCGCGACGGCAACTGCACCGACTTTCCGGAGGGCAGCATCGTGATCCTGCAGAAGGCCCGCAAGCACACGAGCATCGTGCGCAGCGACAGCCTGTCCGGAGACGGCGTGATGATCGAGGCCCTCGTCGCCAACATCGACTTCGCGCCATACGCCCCGCCGCACGACGTGTTCTATGACGCCATTCGCGACCGCTGCGCCGACCTGCTGGATGGGGTTGCGGCGGAGGATGCGCCGGTGAGCGACTTCATCGCGTCGCTGCCGACGCCGCTGCGGACAAGCATCGAAAACGCCGTGGGCGAGGATTGCGGCTCCGTGGACAGCTGCTGGCGCGACCGCGTGACCGAGATCGATCAGCGGCATCTCGATGACCGATGGGCGAGGTTTCTCTGTGCCCACCCCAAGATCGCCGTCGAGCCGAACGACAGGGCTGCCGTGCCGGTGCGCGACTGAGATCTCGGACCGGCTTTGATCGTGAGACCGAGCCGATGCGGCGCTCGCCGATCCTGCGCCGGCCGGTCTGCTCCGCCGGCGCAAGCGCGCGCGGTCCGCGCGTCAAGCCGATGACCGGCGACGCCGCAATCCTGGCCGGCCGGCGCGACGGCAAAGCGGGAGCCGCGCCGGATGCCGTCCGCTGACTCGCGGCGACGCGCCCAGATGATCGCCGCCGCGTCGATCGGCAATGCGATCGAGTTTTACGACTTCATCGTCTACGGCTTCTTCGCAACCGCGATCGCCGCCACCTTCTTTCCCGGCCGCGATGCGACGACGCGTCTGCTGCTGGCCTTCGGCGCGTTCGGCGTTTCGTTCGGCGCGAGGCCCATCGGCGCCCTGATCCTCGGCGCCTATGCCGACCACGCGGGCAGAACCCGCGCGATGGTGCTGTCGGTGTCGCTGATGACGCTCGCCGGCGCGATGATCACGCTGATGCCGGGCCGGGCGGCTGTCGGCCTGGTCGCGCCGTGCGGCATCCTGGCGGCCCGGCTGATCCAGGGGCTGGCTTTGGGCGGCGAGTTCGGCAGCGCCACGGCGCTGATGGTCGAGCATTCCGCGGGCGCGGAGGCGCGCGCCGCCAGTTGGCAAGGCACGAGCCAGAACGTCGCCGGCCTGCTGGCCTCGGGCATCGCCTGGCTGCTCAGCGGCGCCGGCGCCGCGCCGCTGCTCCACGTCGCGCCGTTCCGTCTCGCCTTCGGGCTCGGCGTGCTGGCCGGCCCGCTCGCCCTGCTGCTGCGCCGGCGCCTGCAGGACGCGCCGGAGTTCCTAGCCAGCCGCCATGTCCAGGCGCCCGTCGACCGGCCGACGCCGAGCGGCGTCGTCATCGCCGCCGGGATGGTCGCCATCGGCACCGCGCAGACCTACCTGATCATCTACCTGCCGACCTATGCGACCACCCAGCTCCACGTGCGCGCCGGCTCCGTGCTCGGTGCCGTGTTCCTGCTCTACGTCGCGATGGTCGCGCTGACGCCGGTGCGTGTGCTGATCGCCGCGCGGTTTGACGTCTCGAGGCGCAGCCTGCCGATGGTGATCTCCTGCGTCGCCGTGCTGCTCGCCGGCTATCCATGCTTCGTGTTGCTCGGCCGATGGCCGAACGCGTTGATGCTGTTCCTGCTGCCGCTCGGCCTGACCGTCATCGGCCTCGCCTACAACGCGCCGCTGCAGGGTTTCATGGGCATGGTGTTCTCCACGCGCCGACGCGGCATCGGCCTGTCGGTCGGCTATGCGCTGGGGATCGCGCTGTTCGGTGGCTTCGCGCCCTTCATCAACACCTGGCTGATCGCGCGCACCGGCAATCCGAGCAGCCCTGGGCTCTATCTGATCTTTACCGCCATGGTCTCGATCGTCGCCATCCGGGCCGCAAGCCGCCGGCTCTGAGCCTTGCGCGACGGCGTGGCCGCGGCGCCGGGCGGTCGATCAGCCAGGCGCCGTCGAGCCTGCGGCGCCGACGCCGCGCCTACTTACTCCGAGTTACCACCGACGCTGGCCGTGTGCCGCTTGATCCAGGCCTTCCAGCGCTCGAGGCTCCACAGCACGGGTCCGCTGATCGCCGTTTGAGTAACGACCGCCTCGGTATTAACCATCTCGATCAAGCGGCGCGGCTTTGCTTTGGATCTCGGGTCCGGATGATACCATGCGCCGCATCTGACAGGATCATTACTGCCGCAACATTCCATCGTCGTCTCACTTGCTCGAGGCTTGCGCCCGTACTCCGGTGCGCGTCGCGCCGCAGTCGCGCTGCCCTTATTCCGTCACCGCACGGATAGTAGATGCACGGTCTCATTCTTGAGACGCGACGATTGCGGCGGTTGGGGGTGGGCGCCGACGGCGCCATGGTCCGTCCGGCGAGCGCGCCGTCGCGCCCGGGGCCGATTCGGGCGGCGCCGGAGGGAGTAATCCTGATACATTCCAGGGCGCGCCGGGCGTTGCTGCTATCCTGAAGCGGGTAAGGATCCGCCCCGCGGGCGGTCGCAGACAAGGAGCCCCGCATGGCCAATCCGCCGATGCTGACACTCGGGCGCGCCGGCGGTGCGGACCGGCCGATGATGCTCGAGCCGAACTGGGTCATGGCCGGCCCCGGCGAGGGCGCCTCCGCCAAGCTGCGCAGCCTGGGCCGCAGCTTCATGCGGCGCAGCCGGCTGGTGATCGTGACCGTGCTGGTGCTGAACGGGCTGGCGCTGCTGGCCGTCAACCACCTCACGCCGCGCTACACCGCCGAGGCCGACCTGATCGTCGGGCCGCAGCAGGAGCAGGTGGTCGACCTCAAGGCGGTGCTGTCGGGCCTGACCGGCGACAGCGACGTGATCGAGAGCGAGATCCAGGTGCTGCGCTCGCGCGACATCGCGCGCTCCATCGTCCAGCGTTTTCACCTCGACAAGCGGGCCGAGTTCAACCCCGCCTTGCGTCCGCCCGGCCTGGTCGCGACGGCCAAGGCGTTCGTCGGGGTGCAGGCCGCCGCGCTGATGCGCGCCGTGCAGCCGCTGCTGCACCGGTTCTGGCACGGCCACGCCAACTTTTTCGCCACGTTGCCGAGCGCGCCCGCAGCCCCACCCACCGACCCCGGCGACGCGCTGATCGGCCCGCTGGTGTCGCCGCGCGACCCGCTCTCGGTTCCCGTCGACAGCTTCCTGCAGAGCCTCGACGTGGCGCAGAAGGGCCGCTCGCGGGTGATCAGCGTGAGCTTCACCTCGCAAAGCCCGGTGCTCGCCGCCGGCCTCGCCAACGCCGTCGTCGCCGCCTACATCGCCAACCAGCTGCGCGCCAAGACCGACGCGACGACGCAGGCGCATGTCTGGCTCGACCAGCGGGTGACCGAGCTGCGCGAGCAGATGGTCGCGGCCGACGACGCCGTCGTCGCCTACCAGCGCCGCATGGGGCTGACCCGCGGCCAGACCACCTCGCTGATCACCGAGCAGATGAGCACGCTGGGCCAGGAGGTGATGCGCGCCCAGGACCAGGTCGCCGCCGCCCAGGCGCGGCTCGCCGGCGCCTCGACGATCGACCCCAACGAGTTCCAGATGCGCCAGCAGCTGATCGCCGCCCAGGCGAGCGAGCGGCGTCTGCAGTCCAACCTTGGCAAGCTGCGCGGGCAGAGCGCCACCGGCAACCAGAGCGAGATCGAGATGCGGGCGCTCCAGCAGGACGCCGATGCCGACCGCGCCCTCTACGACCGCGTGCTGGAACGCGCCAAGGAGACGCAGATCCAGAGCGGCCTGCAGCAGCCGGACGCCAAGATCGTCTCGGGCGCGGAATGGCCGCAGGAGCCGTCATTTCCGAAGAAGAGCATCATCCTGCCGGGCATGTTCGTCGCCGCCTGCCTGGTCGCCGCCCTGCTCGCGCTGGCCGTCGAGGGACTGGACCGCGGCTTCCTGACCGTCGAGCAGCTCGAGGCGACGCTCGGGCTGCCCGCGCTCGGCGTCATGCCGCTGCTCAAGCGCCGCGAGACCAAGCGCCGCTCGCCCGAGCGCTACATCCTCGACGCGCCGAACACCCCCTACGGCGAGGCGATCCGCTCGCTGCACACCAGCCTGATGCTGGCCAACACCAAGCACGTGCCGAAGGTCATCCTGATGACCTCGGCGCTGCCGGGCGAGGGCAAGACGGCGATCTCGCTGTCGATGGCGCGCATGATGGCGAGCTGCGGCAAGCGCGTCGTCATCGTCGACTGCGACCTGCGCCGGCCGATGCTGCACAAGGCGTTCAACGCGCCGCGCGGCCCGGGCCTCGTCGAGGTGCTGACCGGCAAGGCGACGCTGATCGACGTGCTGCGCAAGGACCCGCTCTCCGCGGCCTCCCTCGTCAGCGCCGGCGCGCTCGGCAACACCGCGCCGGACCTGTTCGCCTCCGTCGAGATGCACAAGCTCGTCCACGTGCTGTGCAACAGCTACGACCTCGTCCTGCTCGACTGCGCCCCGGTGCTGGCGATCTCCGATAGCCGGCATCTGTGCCGGCTCGCCGACGAGACGGTGTTCGTCGTGCGCTGGCAGGACACGCGCTGCCAGGCCGCCGCCGCAGCCCTGCGCCAGGTGGTGACGGCGGGCGGGCGGATCGGCGGCGTGCTGCTCTCGATGGTGGATCTCGACCAGTATGGCCGATACTCGACCTTGGGGATCACGCAGCGACGCACCGGGCTTTATTTGGAGCAATCAGCAAGAGGTTCTTGTTTGAAAAAAGGAACCAAAAAACTTTCAGCCCTTGCAGGTGGTCCGATGCGCGTCGCGTTGCTGCAGAACTTTGTCGCGCCGTATCGGGTGCTGTTCTACGAGCGCCTTGCCGCGCGGCTGGACGCCTTTCGCGTCCTGGTGTCGACGCCGATGGAGAGCGACCGCGGCTGGGCCGTCGAGTGGGGCACGCTCGACGTCGTCGTGCAGCGCAACCTGACCCTGCGCCGGCCGTATCGCGACAGCCTCGGCTTCTCGCGCGAGCTGCAGCTG
>CAXUCZ010000027.1:0-16205 GCA_964249675.1 uncultured Acetobacteraceae bacterium
GCGATGGCGCGCGGGCCGGCGAGCGTGGCGGCAACCCTCGCGGCCTGGCGGCTCGGCTCGGCGTATGTGCCGCTGGCCGTCGAGCTGCCGCCGGCGCGGCGCGCGGCGATGGCGGCGGCAGCGGGCCTCGACGTGATCCTCGCCGACGCCAGCGCCGACGCCGACGCGAGCGCGGGGGGCGCAGCGATCGCGGGCTATGACGTGGTGGCGCGGCTCGACTGCCTCGGCGCCGCGCTGGTCTTGCATCAGCGCAGGGCCGCACTGATCCCGCGCGCCACGGCCTGCTGCTACATCGCGCACACGTCGGGCAGCACCGGCGCCCCGAAGGGCGTGCGGGTCAACGCGGCGGCGCTGCTCAACCGCCTCGTCGCCATGGCGACGTTTCTCGACCTCTCAGAGAACGACGTCGTGCTTTACAAGACGCCGATGCTGTTCGACGTGCATGTCTGGGAGTTCGCGCTGCCGCTGGTGTTCGGCGCCGCGCTGGTCGTCTACGAGCAGGAGGCGGGATTCGACCTGTTCGCCGTGGCCGCCCTGCTCGGCGAGCGCGGCGTCACGATCGCCGGGTTCACGCCGAGCCTGCTGACGATGCTGCTGCGGCGGCGCTCGTTCGTCGCCGCCAGCCGGTTGCGCTGCGTGCTGTGCGGCGGCGAGGCGTGGTCGGCGACGCTGGCGCGGCTGCTGCACCAGACGCTGCCGGGGGTGCGGCTATTTAATTCCTACGGGCCGACGGAGACCACGATCGCGGTCGCCAGCTGGCCGGTGCCGGCGGATGCGACGACGATCGAGCTCGGCCGGCCGCAGCCGAACACGCTGTTCCTGGTCGAGACGGCCGGCGAGGGCGCGAGCGTCGGCGGCGGGGTGGCCGGCGGGACGGTGCGCGGGCTGCTTCGGGTGGGCGGCCTGCAGGTCGCCGACGGCTACGTGACGGACGCCGGCGGCCATTCGGGCGGCGCCGAGCGCTTCACGACGCTGCGAGTGGACGGCCGGCCGGTTCGCTTCTACGCCACCGGCGACCTGGTCGAGCTCGAGGTCGCGACCGGGCGGCTGCGGTTCGCCGGGCGGCAGGACGGGCAGGTGAAGGTGAACGGCGTGCGCATCGAGCTCGAGGAGGTGGAGGAGGCGGTTCTGCAGGTCGAGGCGGTGGAGCGCTGCGTCGTGCTGGCGCTGCCGAGCGGGCCGAGCGGGGTGCGCCGGCTCTGCGCGGTGGTGCAGGCGGCGCCGGGGCGCCCCGTGTCGCGCGCCGCGTTGCTGGCCGGCTGCGCGGCGACGCTGCCGGGGGCGATGGTGCCGAGCTCGTTCCGACTGGTCGGCGCGCTGCCGCTCACCGCCGGCGGCAAGGTCGATCGGGCGCTGCTGGCCGAGTGGGCGCTGCGTGAGGACGGGCCGGCGCCGGAGATCGTTGCCGACCGCGTCGAGATGGGAACTGGATCCAACCGCATCGGCGTGCGGAGCTGGCCGGGCATTCCTGCGGAGTTGGTGACGTGATGGAGCGGGTGGCGTGAAGCCGGAGACCATCGCGGTGCATGGCGGCTATGCCGGCGATCCCGGCTCGCATAGTTGCGCGGTGCCGATCTATCAGACCGTCGCCTTCGAGTTCGACAGCGCCGAGCATGGCGCGGCGCTGTTCAACCTCGAGGTGCCCGGCAACATCTACACCCGGATCGGCAACCCGACGAGCGACGTGCTGGAGCGGCGGGTGGCGCTGCTGGAGGGCGGGGTTGCGGCGCTGTCGGTCAGCTCCGGGGCGGCGGCGATCCACTACGCGGTCCTGAACCTGGTCGAGGCGGGGACGAACTTCGTCTCCACCAAGCAGCTGTATGGGGCGACCTACACGCTGTTCGCCCATATGTTCGCCAAGCAAGGGGTGGAGGTGCGGTTCGCCGAGAGCGACCGGCGCGCCGACGTCGCCCGCCTGATCGACCGCAACACCCGCCTGGTCTACTGCGAGAGCGTCGGCAACCCGGCCGGCAACATCGCCGACCTCGAGGCGCTGGCCGAGGCGGCGCATGCCGGCGGGGTGCCGCTGATCGTTGACAACACGGTGGCGAGCCCGGTCCTGCTGCGCCCGATCGAGCACGGTGCCGACGTGGTGGTGCACTCGCTGACCAAGTTCATGGGCGGGCACGGCAACTCGCTGGGCGGGGCGATCGTGGACGCCGGGCGCTTCGACTGGGCGGGCCAGCCGGAGCGCTTCGCCATGCTGTGCCGGCCGGACCCCTCGTATCACGACGTCACCTACACCGAGCAGTACGGCGCCGCGGCGTATGTGGCGCGCTGCCGCACGGTGGGGCAGCGCAACACCGGGGCGACGCTGTCGCCGCTGAACGCCTTCCTGATCCTGCAGGGGATCGAGACGCTGCCGCTCAGGGTGGAGCGGCACGTGCAGAACACGGTGGCGGTGATCGGCTTCCTGCGCGGCCATCCGGCGGTGAGCTGGGTCAGCCATGCGAGCCTGCCGGACGACCCGTATCACGAGCTGGCGCGGCGCTATCTGGGCGGGCGGGTGCCGTCGCTGCTCACCTTCGGGCTGCATGGCGGGCTGGCGGCGGGCGTGCGGTTCCTGAACGCGCTCGGGATGTTCAAGCGGCTGGTCAACATGGGCGACGCGAAGTCGCTGGCGACGCACCCGGCCTCGACGACGCATCGGCAGCTGACGCCGGACCAGCTCGCCGCCGCCGGGGTGCGGCCGGAGATGGTTCGGCTGTCGATCGGCATCGAGCATATCGACGACATCCTGGCCGACCTCGACCAGGCGCTCGCGACGGCGAGCGCCGGGGTTCAATCGGAGGCCAGGGCGGCGGAATGATCCAAGCCTCGCCAGCGCTCAGGGTCGGCTTCGTCGACAACATGGGCGGCGCGGCGGGGCTGGGCTCGGAGCGGCAGTTTCGCGACCTGCTGGCGAGCTGCCTCGCCGGGCCGGTCGACTGGACGCGGATTGCGACGCATGCCGGGTCGCCAGTCTCTGGAGCGCGCGGGCCGGGGGGCGCGCCGATCGTGGTCCGCTCGGCGCGCGACTTGGCGGCGTTGCCGGCGCTCGACATGCTGGTGTTTAGCGGTGCCGAGCCGCGCGGGGCGCTGGCGGGCGAGCCGTTCTGGCCGGGGCTGACGGCGCTGCTGGACGATGCGGCGGCGTGTGGACGGGCGGTGATGCTGTCGTGCCTGGCGGCGCATGCGGCGGTGCTGCATCGCGACGGGCTGGCGCGCCAGGCGCTAGCGGAGAAGCGCGCCGGGGTGTTCCGCTTTCCCGTCGATTTGCGGCATCCGCTGGTGCGGCGTGCGGGCGCGGTGGAAGGCGGCGGCCGGCTGCCGCGGACGATCGCGGTGGCGCATTCGCGCTGCAACGAGGTGTCGGCGGGCGCGCTCGAGGCGGCCGGCTATGCGGTGCTGAGCGGCGATGGCGAGACGGGCGTGGACATGGCGACGGCGCGCTCTCGGCCGTGGCTGCTGCTGCAGGGCCATCCGGAGTATGCGCCGGCGACGCTGATCGACCAGTATCGGCGCGACATCGGCCGCTTTTTGCGTGCCGCCCGGCGCGACTACCCGCAGCCGCCGGTGGACGGGCTCGAGGCCGACAGCGCCGCGCGGTTTGCGGCCTTTGCCGAGCGGGCGATGGCCACGGACGCGGGGCAGCGCGCGGCGCTGCTCGGCGAGGTGCCGCAGGGCCGCTCCAACGGCGCCGTTCGCGCCGCCGACCGCGCGGCGGTGCGGGCGCTGATCGGCGCCTGGCTGGAGGACTGCCTGGCTGCGCCCGTCGTTGCGACGGCCGGGCTGTGCGAGGTGGTCGGTGGCTGAGACCGCGCTGGCGACGCTGCAGGCGATCGTGCGCGAGGTGCTCGCTGCACCTGGCCTGGCGCTGCAGGAGGACATGACGACGGCCGACGTGCCGGGCTGGGATTCGGTCACCACCGTGGAGATCATCCTGGCGATCGAGGCGCAGCTTGGCGTCGAGTTCCACGTCGGCGAACTCGGCAGGATGCCGGCGGTGGCCGACTACCTGCGCCTGATCGAGGCGCATCGTCCGGCGGGGGAGAGCTAGGATGGCCGACGTCGGCAACGTGCAGCTGCCGCAGGACGTGATCCGGCCGACGCCTCAGGACGTGATCCGCGCCTACATGCTGATCCTCGGACGGCCGCCGGAATCCGAGGACACCATCGCCCTGCAATGCAAGCTGCCGGACATCGCGGCGCTCGGCGACAGGCTGATCCGCTCGGCGGAGTTCCGGCTCCGCCATGGCCACGAGCTGGCGCAGGCGCAGCCGGAGCTGCCGGTGCCGCGGCCTGCGCCCGGCAGCCTTGTCGGCGTGGCGGCCCTCGACTTCGCCGCCGGCGGCAATGCGGGCGGCGTTCTCGGCGAGGGCTGGTCCAAGGCCGAGCCGGACGGCCGCTGGGCCGTCGACGGCGGCAGCACGCTGCGCATCACGGACGTGCCGGCGCACGAGGAATACCTGCTGCGGCTGTGGTTGAAGCCTTTCGCCGCGCCCAGGGCGCTGGCGATCGAGGCGGGCGGCATCACGATCCTGGATCAGCTCGTCACCGCCGACACGGTGCTGTCGCTGCGCATCGCCGGCGAGCTGGTCGGGCCAGACCGCACGCTGAGCCTGCGGCTGCGCCACCCGCGGGCGAGCCGGCCCTGCGACCTATCGGCTTCGGGAGACGAGCGCTTCCTCGCCGTGTTCGTCCGGCGGGCGGTGCTGGAGGCGATCGATCGCGGCGGCGCTCCGCCCTCGCCCTACGCCCTGGCGCCCGGCTTCGAGAGCCTTGGGGTGGAGTGCGATTTCGGCTTGTACGAGGGCAAGATCGGCCACGAGCCGCCGTCGTTGTTCCGCTACAGCAGCGTCGCGCTGCCGGCGCTGGCGGCGGCGATCGAGACCCGGTTCGACGGCTTTCCGCAGCCGCTCGCCACCGAGATCGTCGTCGGGCGGAACGGCGAGTATCTGATCCGGGACACCGCACTCGGGCTGCGCGGCCATACCGGGGCGCGGGTCAGCGCCGAGATGCCGGTCGACGAGGCGGCATTGCTGCAGCGGCAGCTTGCCCGGCTGCGCTTCCTCAAGCGCCTGCTCAACCAGCGACTGGACGTCGACGGCACCATCTTCGTCTATCGCTCGTCGCAGGAGGTTCCGTTGAGCGCCGTGCTGCCGCTCTGGCAGGCGATCCGCCGGCGCGGCGACAATGCGCTGCTATGGGTGTCCGACGCCGGGCCGGAGCGACCCTGCGGCACCGTCGAGCTGATCGAGGACGGGTTGCTGCACGGCGCGATCGATCCTTGGACGGAGCGGACGCAGGTCTTGCCGCAGCGTGTGCTGGCGTGGTCGATCCTGTGCCGCCGCGCCCTGCGGCTGTGGGCGCCGCGGAGCGTAAGCGGCTAGCGGTTTTCGACTAGGCCAGGGCGCCGCCCTGGATCCGCTTGGGCCGCGGCCCCGGACCCCATCCTAGGCTCGCTGCGCTTTTAATCGGGTCTGGGGGCGACGGCCGTGGCCGTGCTCGCCAGCCATTGCTCGGCAGTCTGTCCCCAGATGTTGACGATGGTGGCCTGTTTGGGCGGCGGCAACGCGCGCGGGCCGCGATCGCTTGATCCGAGGCGGGTCGCGACGGCGATGGAGGCGAGGTTGTCCGGCCTGATGACGTGGACGATGTCGCTCCAGCCGAGCGACGCGATCACCCAATCCATCGCGGCCGCGGCGCCTTCACCGGCGTAGCCGTGGCCCCAGGCCTGCGGCGCCAGGCTCCAGGCGATCTCGGTGCCGGGCCAGCCGGTGGCCTCGCGTGGTCCGATGCGGCCGATCCAGCGGTTGGTCGACTTCTCGACGACGGAGAACAGGCTGCTGCCGTCGGGCTTCCACAGGGTGATCATCACCAGGTGCATCCAGCGGCGCGAGCGACGCTGCGGGCCGCCGATGAAGCGCATCGCCTCCGGATCGGCGAGCATCGCGCCCCACGGCTCGATGTCGGCCTCGATCGGCGGCCGCAGGATCAGGCGATCGGTCTCGATCAACGGGCGGGCGGGCGCAAGGTCGCGCTGATCTCGTCGGGCATCATGTCCTTCGCGGTCGATTGCGCTGGCGGCGATCATGCCGCCGAACGCGGCTTGCGGTAAGCGCCCGCCGGCGGGAAGCGCGCGCGGCTGGACATGGCGACTGATCGCCCCGAGGCTGGGGTATGCCTGATCAGCTCGCGCCCGTCCGTTCCCGTCCGGCGCCGCGCGTCGCCTTTGGCGGCGTCTCGGTCGGCAAGGCCGGGGTCAAGCGGGTCGACCTGCGCGACCCGTACTACCTCGCCGTGGCGCTGTCCTGGCCGCGCTTCCTGCTGCTGCTGCTCGGCGTCGAGGCGGCGCTCAATGTGGGCTTCGCGGCGCTTTACATGATTCATCCCGGCTCAATCGCCGGCGCGCATCCGGGATCGCTGTTCGACGCCTTCTTCTTCAGCGTCGAGACGCTGGCGACGGTGGGATACGGCGAGATGTATCCGGCCACCCGCTACGGCCACGTCGTCGCCGGCGCGGAGATCTGGACCGGGATGATGTTCACCGCGGTCTCGACCGGCCTGCTGTTCGTGCGCGTCTCGCGCCCCAAGCCGTGCTTCCGCTTTGCCGACCGAGCGGTGCTCACAAGTCATCAGGGCCGGCCGACGCTGATGTTCCGGCTCGCCAGCGGGCGGCTGGGGCTGCTCTACGACGCCTCGGCGCGGATGAGCGTGCTGGTCACCGAGCGCACCGCGGAGGGGCAGACCTACCGCTCGGTCAGCGAGCTGCGCTTGCGCCGCGCTCACCTGCCGGTGTTCCCGCTGACCTGGACGCTGATGCACGACATCGACGAGGCGAGCCCGCTGCACGGGCTGGACGCCGAGGGCATGAGGGCCGCCGGGATGCGCTTCTTCCTCACCATCGAGGCACGCGACCCGGCGCTGGCGGCGGTGGTGTACGACATGCGCGGCTTCGCGCCGGACGCGATCTGCTTCGGCATGCGCTATGCCGACGCGCTGTGGACGGACGCGGACGGCAGACCGACCGCCGACCTGTCGCGACTGAGCGACGTGGAGCCGGAAACCGCGGTGGAGGGGCCGATCTCGGGATGGACGGACGAGGTGAACAGGTAAGAAAGCGGTTCTTTTTTGAAAAAAAGAACCAAAAAACTCTTGTAAGATCAGGGTGATCGGAGCGAACCGACGCTCATCGCCCTCGGACCTAATGGATGAAAGTTTTTTGCTTCTTTTTTTCAAAAAAGAAGCCCTTGCTTAGCCGAGACTTGCCCAGCCATTGCCGTCCTTGGCCAGCAGGTCGTCCGCAGCTTTCGGACCGGCCGAGCCGGCCGGGTAATCGTCGACGGCGCCGCGGCCGGCCGCCCAGGCCTTGAGCGCGGGCTCCACCGCGCTCCAGGCGGCTTCGATGTTGTCGGCGCGCTGGAACAGCGTGCTGTCGCCGATCAGGCAATCGTAGAGCAGCGTCTCGTAGCCGACGTTCGGCTCCTGACGGAACACGTCGGTGTATTTGAAGGCGAGCTCGACCGGCGAGAGCTGCATCGTCGGCCCGGGGTGCTTGGCGCTGATGGTGAGCGTCAGCCCCTCGACCGGCTGGATGCCGAGGGTGAGGGCGTTGCGGGCGAGCTTGTCGACCGGGGTGTCGCGGAACAGCGCATACGGCGCCTGGCGGAAATGCACGACGCACTCGGTGCGGCGGCCGGTCATGTGCTTGCCGGTGCGCATGTAGAACGGCACGTCGGCCCAGCGCCAGTTGTCGATCAGCAGGCGGAGCGCGACGTAGGTCTCGGTCGTGCTGTCGGGTGCGATGCCGGGCTCCTCGCGGTAGGCGCGGACCTGCTGGCCCTGCACCGTGCCGGCGGCGTACTGGCCGCGCACCACGTCGTCCTCGGCGACCGGGCGGACGGCCTCGACGAGCTTGGCCTTCTCGGAGCGGACGTCCTCGGCGTCGAAGCTGTTCGGCGGCTCCATGGCGATCATCGAGAGGATCTGGAACAGGTGGTTCGGCACCATGTCGCGCAGCGCGCCGGTGCCCTCGTAGAAGGCGCCGCGGCCCTCGACGCCGATCGTCTCGGCGGCGGTGATCTCGACGTGGGAGATGTGGTCGCGGTGCCAGAGCGGTTCGAAGATGCCGTTGGAGAAGCGCAGCGCCATGATGTTCTGCACCGTCTCCTTGCCGAGGAAATGGTCGATGCGGAAGAACTGGCCCTCCTCGCCCTGGCGGAGGATCTGGGCGTTCAGCGCCTTCGCCGAGGCGAGGTCGTGGCCGAACGGCTTCTCGATGACGACGCGGCGGAAGGCGTCGTCCGCCTGCTTGAGCAGGCCGGCGCGGCCGAGCTGGTCGACGATGCCGCCGAAGAAGCGGCCGGCGACGGCCAGGTAGAAGATGACGTTGCCGTGCAGCTTGCCGGCCAGGGCGTCGATGTCGGCGTCCTGGGTGAAGTCGGCCTTGATGTAGGACAGGCGCTGGGTGATCCAGCCCCAGACCGCCTCGTCGATCTTCTCGACGTAGAACTCGGCGGTTTTGTCCTTGGTGAAGGTCTGCATCGTGTCGGACAGCTCGTGCTTCCAGGCATCGTCGCTGCCGTCGACACGGTCGACGCCGATGACGCGGAAGCCGTCGGCCAGCAGGTGGTCCGACGTCAGGTTATAGAGGGCGGGCATCAGCAGGCGCTTGGTCAGGTCGCCATGGGCGCCGAAGATCACCAGCGTCGCCGCCGGGGCGACGGCGGCGCCGGCCGGCGCGGTGGCCGCGCCCGGGTCGCTTGGCTGGGCCTGGGCCGAGTTCTGCTGGTTGTCTGGCATGTCATGTCCCCGACCGTGAAAAAGGAAGGCCAGGAGCTCTGCTCCTGGACCTCGCTGGGGCCCAAGGCCCCAAACCCCCTCTATTTAGACTCACTATTATTGCTTGGCGAAGCCGATCAACTCTTGCGTCCACGCCACCGCGCCTGCCTGCGTGGTATGAATAACGAATGGATTTTCAAGGCTTCGCCTTTAATGGGGTCCAGGGGCAGAGCCCTTGGCCTTTCTGACCGGCGCGAGGGATTTCGAGATGAGCTTTAAGGTTGCTGTCGTGGGCGCCACCGGGGCGGTTGGGCGGGAGTTGCTCAAGACGTTGGCGGAGCGGGATTTTCCGGTGCGCGAGGTGGTGGCGTTGGCGTCGCCGCGGTCGGCGGGGCAGCAGGTTTCGTTCGGCGACAAGAGCGTGCTGAAGATCCGCAACCTCGAGACGTACGACTTTGCCGGCACGGATCTGGCGCTGTTCAGCCCGGGTGGGGCGGTCTCGGCGGTGCAGGCGCCGCGGGCGGCGGCGGCGGGGTGCATCGTGATCGACAATTCGAGCCATTTCCGCATGGAGCCGGACGTGCCGCTGGTGGTGCCGGAGGTGAACCCCGAGGCGCTGAGCCGGCATACGCGGCGGCGGATCATCGCCAACCCGAACTGCTCGACGATCCAGATGGTGGTGGCGCTGAAGCCGCTGCACGACCGCTATACGGCGCGGCGGATCGTGGTCTCGACGTATCAGTCGGTCTCCGGGGCGGGCAAGGAGGGGATGGACGAGCTGTTCACGACCACCAAGGCGAGCTTCGTCAACGACCCGGCGAGCCCGCAGATCTTCACCAAGCCGATCGCCTTCAACGTGATCCCGCACATCGACAGCTTCATGGCCGACGGCTCGACCAAGGAAGAGTGGAAGATGGCGGTGGAGACCCGCAAGATCCTCGGGCCGGACATCGCGGTGCTCGCCACCTGCGTGCGGGTGCCGGTGTTTATCGGGCATGCGGAGGCGATCGACGTCGAGTTCGAGGAGCCGGTCGACGTCGACGAGGCGCGCGAGCTGCTGCGCGGCGCGGACGGGGTGATCGTGCAGGACCGGCACGAGGATGGCGGCTACGTGACGCCGGCGGAGTGCGCCGGCGAGGACGCGGTGTATGTCAGCCGGCTGCGGCGGGATCCGACGGTGGCCAACGGGCTGGCGTTCTGGTGCGTCGCGGACAATTTGCGCAAGGGGGCGGCGCTGAATGCGGTGCAGATCGCCGAGGAGCTGATCGGCCGGGGGCTGCTTGGGCGGAAGGCGGCGTAGGCGGTTTGCGGCGGCGGGGAACGGGGCGGGTTGGCGATTTGAACCGCCGGTCTCCTTCGCCGCGGCAAATTGACCCCTGTCCGAGCCATCTGTAAGCACCTGCTGGCCGTCTCGATCCGAGTGTCGGGTATGGCGATGGAGGCCGGCCGAGACGATGGGTGATGCGAGGGACGCGATGATGGTGGCGCAGGCCAGCGACGGGCGGGTCGTGCAGCGGCCGCTCTCGCCGCACCTGCAGGTTTACCGCTGGCCGCCGACCATGCTGGGCTCGATCCTCAACCGCATGACCGGGACGGCGATCTCGGTCGGCACGCTGCTGCTGGTGTGGTGGCTGGCGGCTGCGGCGGCCGGACCGGGCGCATTCGCCACCGTGCAGCGGTTCCTCGCCTCGCCGGTGGGGCTGATCCTGCTGTTCGGCTGGACCGCCTCGCTGTTCTACCACTTCTATGCCGGCATCCGGCATTTGGCGTGGGACGCGGTAATCGGGTTTGACCAGAAGACGCTGAACCCGGTGACCTACATCATCCTTGGGTTGACGGCGGCCTCGACGGTGGTGGTGTTCGCGGTCGGCTTCCTGGTGCGGGGTTGAGGGCATGAGTCGCGCGCAAGGCGAGCGCGGCGCCGAGATCGCCGTTCGGCGCAGCCCGCTCGGCCGGGTGCGCGGGCTGGGGGCGGCGCATGCCGGGGTGGAGCATTGGCGGGCGGAGCGGGTCACCGCCTACGCGCTGATCCCGCTGACCGTGTGGTTTGTGATTGCGGTGCTGGCGCTGGCGGGAGCGGACCAGCCGGTGATCGCGCACTGGATCGGCCGGCCGTGGAACGCGGTGCTGCTGCTGGCCCTGGTGGTGATGACGTTCCATCACACGCAGCTCGGCCTGCAGGTGATCTACGAGGACTACCTGCATATCAAGTGGCAGCAGAACCTGGCGATCTTTGCGACCAAGGCGGCGTGTCTGTTGCTTGGACTGCTCGGCTCGCTCTCCATATTGAAGATTGCGCTCGGGCGCGTCGGCTGAGGCCGCATACCGGGCGCACCGAGGCGCCCGGCCGTGGCGCCGCTCTCGTGACGGAACGACGATGAACGCGATCAGCAAGCCTTCGGTCGGCGCCTACACGATCATCGACCACACCTACGACGTCGTGGTGGTCGGAGCCGGCGGCGCGGGGTTGCGGGCGACGCTGGGGATGGGCGCGTCCGGGCTGAAGACTGCTTGCATCACCAAGGTGTTCCCGACGCGCAGCCACACGGTGGCGGCGCAGGGCGGCATCGGCGCCTCGCTCGGCAACATGGGCGAGGACGATTGGCGCTGGCACATGTACGACACCGTGAAGGGGTCGGACTGGCTCGGCGACCAGGATGCGATCGAGTACATGTGCCGCGAGGCGGTGCCGGCGATCTACGAGCTCGAGCATTTCGGGGTGCCGTTCAGCCGCACCGAGGACGGCAAGATCTACCAGCGGCCGTTCGGCGGCCACATGCAGGATTATGGCAAGACGCCGGCGATGCGGGCCTGCGCCGCCGCCGACCGCACCGGGCACGCCATCCTGCACACGCTGTATCAGCAGTGCCTGAAGCACGACGTCGAGTTCTTCGTCGAGTATTTCTCGCTCGACCTGATCATGGACGAGGACGGCGCCTGCCGCGGCGTCATGGCGTGGTGCCTGGAGGACGGCACCATCCACCGGTTCCGGGCGCAGACGGTGGTGCTGGCGACCGGCGGCTACGGGCGGGCCTATTTGTCCTGCACCTCGGCGCATACCTGCACCGGTGATGGCGGCGGGATGGTGCTGCGCGCCGGGCTGCCGACGCAGGACATGGAGTTCGTGCAGTTCCACCCGACCGGCATCTTCCCGGCCGGCTGCCTGATCACCGAGGGCGCGCGCGGCGAGGGCGGCTACCTGACCAATGCCGAGGGCGAGCGCTTCATGGAGCGCTATGCGCCGACGGCGAAGGACCTGGCGAGCCGCGACGTCGTCAGCCGCTCGATGACGATCGAGATCAACGAGGGGCGCGGGGTGGGCGCCAACAAGGACCACATCCTGCTGCATCTCGAGCATCTGGGCGCCGAGCTGCTGCATGAGCGGTTGCCGGGGATTTCTGAGACGGCGCGGGTGTTCGCCGGCGTGGACGTGACGAAGGCGCCGATCCCGGTGCTGCCGACGGTGCATTACAACATGGGCGGCATTCCGACGAACTATCATGGCGAGGTGCTGCGCCCGACGGCGGCGGACTCCGAGGCGACGGTGCGCGGGCTGATGGCGGTGGGCGAGGCCGCCTGCGTGTCGGTGCATGGCGCCAACCGGCTGGGCACCAACTCGCTGCTCGACCTGGTGGTGTTCGGCCGGGCGGCGGCGTTGCGCGCGACGGCGACGATCACGCCGGGCGCGAGCCAGGCGGCGCTGCCGCCGCGGGCCGGCGAGGCGAGCCTTGACCGTTTCGACTGGACGCGCCACGCGCATGGCGGCAGCAAGATCGCGCATATTCGCGAGCAGCTGCAGCGCACGATGCAGAAGCACGCAGCGGTGTTCCGCAGCAGCGCCAGCCTGACCGAAGGGGTGGGCAAGATGAAGGCGCTCTGGGGCGGGGTGTCCGACATGGCGGTCACCGACCGGTCGATGATCTGGAATTCCGACCTGGTCGAGGCGCTCGAGCTGCAGAACCTGGTGCCGAACGCGTCGGCCACCATGTCGGGGGCCGAGGCGCGGCAGGAGAGCCGGGGCGCGCAGGCGCATGACGATTTTCCGGACCGCGACGACGCCAACTGGATGAAGCACACGCTGGCTTGGGTCGACGACACTGGCGACGTGAAGTTGGGCTACCGGCCGGTGAAGATGCAGACCATGACCAACGAGGTGCAGGTCTTTCCGCCTAAGAAGCGGGTTTATTGATGCTTCCGTAACGATCAGGGGCTGCGTCCCTCGCCTTCATCAAGGGGGTCTGGGGCCTGACGGCCCCAGCGGGTCCAGGGCAGCGCCCTGGCCTTCCTTTTTCCGCGCTAGAACAAAGGTCTTCGACCACCATGGCGAAGTTTTCGCTGCCGAAGAACAGCCGGATCGGCGCCGGCGTCACGCATAAGGCCGCCCCGGGCGCCGCCCGCGTCAAGGAGTTCAAGATCTATCGGTGGAACCCGGATGACGGGAAGAACCCGGTGCTCGACACCTACGAGATCGATCTCGACCGGGTCGGGCCGATGGTGCTGGACGCGCTGATCTACATCAAGAACGAGGTCGATCCGACGCTGACCTTTCGGCGCTCCTGCCGCGAGGGGATCTGCGGCTCGTGCGCGATGAACATCGACGGCGGCAACACGCTGGCCTGCCTCAAGCCGACGGAGGACTGCAAGAAGGCGGTGAGCATCTACCCGCTGCCGAGCATGCCGGTGGTGAAGGATCTGGTGCCGGACCTGTCGGCGGCCTATGCGCAGCTGCGCTCCGTCGAGCCTTGGCTGAAGTCCGACACGCCGGCGCCGCCGGACGGCGAGCGGCGGCAGAGCCGCGAGGAGCGGGCGCAGCTCGACGGCATGTGGGAGTGCATCCTGTGCTTCTGCTGCACGACCTCCTGCCCGAGCTACTGGTGGAACGGCGACCGCTATCTTGGGCCGGCGACGCTGCTGGCGGCGTATCGCTGGATCGCCGACAGTCGCGACGAGTATACCGGCGAGCGGCTCGACGCGCTCGAGGATCCGTTCAAGCTGTATCGTTGCCATACGATCATGAACTGCACGCAGAGCTGCCCGAAGGGGCTGAACCCGGCGAAGGCGATCGCCGAGATCAAGCAGCGGCTGGTCGACCGGCGGGGCTGATGTTCGCCGGCGAGCTCGCCTCGGAGCGCGGGCGGGCCTGGGCCGACAGCCTGCTTGTCGACCATGCGGTGTTCCGGGTGCTGTGGGACAACTTCGCGACCGTCATCCCCGGCAAGCTGTATCGCTCCAACCATCCGACGCCGGCGCGCCTGGCTGCGGCCATGCGGCGCTACAGGTTGCGTACGCTGATCAACCTGCGCGGGCATCGGCAATGCGGGTCGGACGCGCTGTCGCGGCAGGCGGCGGCGCGGCTGGGCCTGGCGCATGTCGACATGGCGTTCGAGAGCCGCGGGGCGCCGCATCGCGAGCGGGTGCTGCGGTTTGCCGAGATCTATCGCGGGCTCGAGACGCCGGCGCTGATGCATTGCAAGTCGGGGGCCGACCGCACCGGGCTCGCGGCAGGGCTCGCTTTGCTGCTGGAGGGCGGGACGGCGGCGGACGCGCTGGCGCAGTTGTCCTGGCGCTTCGGACATTTCAGTCGCTCGCGCACCGGCATTCTGGACGCCTTCTTCGTGCGCTTTGCCGCCGAGGCGGAGGGGCGGGTGGCATTTCTCGACTGGGTGCGCAACGAGTACGACGAGGCGGCGCTGAAGCGCGACTTCGTGGCGGGTGGGCTCGCCAGCTTTATCACCGATCGGGTGCTGCGGCGGGAGTAGCACGGCCGCTCTGGCCAGGGCGGCGGATATCTGCTGCATTCGTTGCGGAAAGCGACGCGGTCCGCGAGCGTCGTGATGGGCCGGCAGCGAGTTCGTGAGGTCGGCAATGCAGGTTGCCCCGTGACGCGCGTCTTCATCAGCTACGCTTCCGCCGAGCGCCAGCTTGCCGAGCGCTTGGTCAACGGGCTGGAACGGCTCGATCTGCCGTGCTGGATCGCGCCACGCGACATTCCGCTCGGCATGGATTTTCAGAAGTCGCTCTACGACGCGATTGCCGGATGCGACCTGATGCTGTTGCTGGTGTCCTCGGGCAGCAACAAGTCGCCTGACGTGGCGCGCGAACTCGCCATTGCGCGCGGCCAGGACAAGCCGGTGGTGCCGGTCAGGATGCAGGACGTGAAGCTTGAGGCGGCGCTGGCGTACCAGGTCAGCAATGCGCAGTGGATCGACCTGTTCCGCGACTTCGACGCCAACCTGACGCTGCTGTCGCGCCAGATCGCCAAGCGGCTGCAGCTCTCAGAGGAGGTGGCGGCCAAGCAGGCGCGGCTGCGACGGCGGCGGCGGCTGACGCAATGGGCGACGGGCGCCGTTGTCGCATCGGTGCTGGCGCTCGGGGCGTTTTGGCTGCCGCGCCTGCCGATCGGGCCGCACGCGGCCGCGGAGCCTACGCGCGACGCGGCCGTGGCTCAGGCGGCCTTCGTCGCGCCGCCGCCGGTTTCGCAGCCGCCCGTTGCGCCATCGTCCGCTGCGCCGTCGTCCGTTGCGCCGTCGTCCGTTGCGCCGTCGCCGTCAACGCGCGCAGCTGCCGTCGCGGCGGCGGCGGCGATTGATCCGCTGCATCGTTTCGTCGGCGACTACTACAGTGAAATGTCCGAGCCGAACGATGCGGTGATCGGCTATCTCGGCAGCGTCGTTGCTCAGCCGGTGCGTTTCTATGGCAAGACGATCGATCGCAGGCGGCTGCTCGACGACCAGCAGGCCTATCTGCGCCGATGGCCGGAGCGCCGCTTCGTCGTGCGACCGACCTCCGTGCAGACGAACTGTGATGCCTCCGGCGGCAGCTGCTCAATCAGCGGCGTGCTGGATTACGACGTGCGTGACCCGGCCACCGACCAGGCGCACTGGGGCACCGAGCGCTTCGAGATGCAGGTGCTGCGGTTCGGCGGCGGCGCGCTGCAGCTGACCGGCATCAGCGGTTCGGCGGTCGAGCGGCACAGCGGCAGCGCCGCGGCGCGTCCGGAGTTCGCGCCGTGACGTCCGGCCGCGGCAGGACCGCCGCTGCCGATTGATCGGTCGCCCGACTCATTGCGCAAGCCGGCGCAGGTTGCGACCGTTTGTCGCCGGTTGATTGTTGACGGTCGGGTTGAACCGAACTTAGGTTGCAACGAGCCAGACGTGCCGACGTGCGCACTTGGTCGCGTGGCAAGCTTGCTGTCTCAACAAGGCGGCGATCGAACCGGGGTCGATGTCATGCGCGCGAATGTCATGCAGAGACGGCGTAGCTTACGACCTCGATCACCCATCCTGGCTGGCGTTTGGGCGCTTGCGCTGTGCCTCGATCAGCTCGCCGCCGCCGCACCTTCCAAGGACAGGCCGCCGCCACCAACGCCGCGGCCGCCGGCGCGTGCCGGCGGGGCTGGCATGGCCGGAGGCGTGCGGCCGGGTGGCGCGGCGGGCTTGGCG
>CAXUCZ010000028.1:0-2443 GCA_964249675.1 uncultured Acetobacteraceae bacterium
CGGCCGGGCTCAGCGTGTAGTTGCCAGCGCCCTCGCTCGCCCATAGCCAGGCCTCGTCGGCGCCGGCACGGCGCGAGACGACCTCTACCCGGTCGGCGACCATGAAGGCGGCGTAGAAGCCGACGCCGAACTGGCCGATCAGGTTGGGCCGATCCTCGGGCTTGGCATCCGCCAGGCTCTGGCCGAACGCGCGCGTGCCCGAGCGCGCGATGGTGCCGAGATTGGCCACCAGCTCGTCGCGGCTCATGCCGATGCCGTCGTCGCTGATTGTCAGCGTCCGGGCATCCTTGTCGGGCACGATGCGGACGGCAGCGCCATCGGGTGCGGCCAGCGTCGCGTCCGTCAGGCTCTCGAAGCGCCGGCGGTCGGTCGCGTCCGCCGCGTTCGCGACCAGCTCGCGCAGGAAGATCTCGCGCTCGGAGTAGAGCGAGTGCACCACAAGGTCGAGCAGCCGCCCGACCTCGGCGCCGAATTCATGCCGTTCGACGGGCTTCGTGTCTGTATCACTCATCTCAATGCCTTTTGTCATCGGCGGTAAGCCGGCGAGCGGCGATATGCGACAGGCCCGAGCGGACTTCAACCACGCCGCGCAGTGAACTGTCGCGCGCCACGCCGCGCACTCGACCACCCGCGCGCCCCGCCGCGCCGTGAACCATGGGCGCGTGCGTCGCACAGCGACCCTCGGCGCGCCCCGCAGTGAACCGTTGCCATGCCGCGTCGTTCCGGCTGCGCGGAGGGAGCAGCTATGAAGCGGCTATGGAGGCGCGACATGGCGCGACGAGCGCCGGGACGAGCAGGCGCGAGCCTACGTTTCGTGACCGAGGTCGGGCTCGGCGCCGCGACCGCTCTGCTCGAAGCGGTGCCGCGGGCAAACCCGGCCAAGTTCGCGACGGCAACGCAGGCGGGGACGTCCGAACGGCCGTCCGGGTCGCGCGGCGAGCCGGCAGCGCCGGTGCCGGCCGAGCGGCCCGGAATGAGGGCGGAAAGCCCGATCGAGATCCCGGCCCGCGGCTGGCTGCAGATCGGCAAGCGGGTAGTTGTCAACTTTTCCAGCCACAGGGTGATGGCCGAGGCCGCAAGCGTCACGTTCTACGGCTTGCTGGCGCTGTTTCCGGCACTCGCCGCGTTCGTATCGCTGTATGGCTTCTTCGCCGATCCAGTCACTCTGAACGACCAGATGACCGCTCTGCGAGGCGTGCTGCCGAGCGGCGGCCTGAGCATCGTCTCGGATCAGCTGCACGCGCTCACGAGCAGCTCGAAGAAAGCCCTGGGCTTCGGCTTCCTGGTCGGGCTCGCAACCTCGCTGTGGAGCGCCAACGCCGGCGTGAAGTCGCTGCTGGACGCCCTGAACGTCGTCTACGGCACCGACGAGAAGCGCGGCTTCGTCAAGCTGACGCTCGTCTCCTTCGCCTTCACGCTGGGCGGCGTCGTGTTTCTCATGGTGGCGCTCGGCAGCATCGTGGTGCTGCCGGTGGCGCTGCACTTTCTTGGTCTCGATAGCCTGGCCAAGACGCTGCTGGGGCTCGCCCGCTGGCCGCTGATGTTCCTGGTCGTGGCGGGCTTTCTCGCCGTCATCTTTCGCTGGGGACCCTGCCGCGCGATCGCCAAATGGCGTTGGGTGACGCCAGGAGGCCTGGTCGCGACGCTGCTGTGGATCGCGGTGTCGGCCGCCTTCTCCTGGTACGTCGCCAGCTTCGGCAGCTACAACAAGACCTACGGCTCGCTCGGCGCCGTCATCGGGTTCATGACCTGGATCTGGCTGTCGCTGTCGGTAATCCTGACCGGCGCGCTGCTCGACAGCGAGCTCGAGCGGCAGACCGAGCAGGACACCACCGTTTCGGCGCCGGCCGCCGCGTGACCTTGCGGCACGCTGCCGACGAGATGGCGCCGACGATCGCCGTGCCGGTTCACGACGAGGTCGAGCGCATCGGCGACTGCCTGAAGGCCTTCGCCGTGCAGGCCGGCGCGCCGCGGCCCAAGGTCCTGCTGCTGCTCAACAATTGTCGCGACGGCACGGCGGTTGTCGTGCGCTCGCTGCGGCGCCAGCTGCATTTGGACATCGAGGTCATCGAGCACGACTTCGCGCCCGAGCGCGCCGATGCCGGGCACGCGCGGGCCCTGGCGATGACGCTGGCGGCAGAGCAGGCCGGGCCGGCCGGCGTGTTGCTGACGACGGATGCCGATAGCCTGGCGCCGCCGGATTGGCTGGCGCGCAACCTGGCCGCGCTCGCCTGCGGCGCCGAGTTGGTGTGCGGCCAGGCGGTGATCGACCCGGTGGAAGCGCTGGCGATCCACCCCAGCCTGCATCAGGACGACCGGCTGGAGATCGCCTACGGCGCCTTGCTCGATGAGATCGACTCGCTGATCGACCCCGACCCGGCAGACCCTTGGCCGCGGCACGGCGAGGAGAGCGGCGCCAGCTTGGCGGTCACCGTCGAGGCGT
>CAXUCZ010000028.1:2453-4306 GCA_964249675.1 uncultured Acetobacteraceae bacterium
GGCGAGGACCGCGCCTTCGTCGCCGCCCTACGTCGCGTGGATGCGCGCATCCGCCACGATCCGTCCGTGCATGTCATCGTGTCCGGGCGGCTGCAGGGACGGGCGGCAGGCGGCATGGCGGAGACGATCGCGCGACGAATGGTGCGGCAGGACCCGATGATCGACGATCGCTTCGAGCCGGCCGAAGCATGCCGCAGGCGGGCGACGCTGCGCGCGGCATTTCGGCGCGGCGCCTCGCCCGCCACACTGGCCGCAGCGCTGCAGCTGCCGGCGCCGCTGATACGCATGGCTGCGGCAACACGGCATTTCGGCGAGGGTTGGGCAATGCTGGAGGCGACAAGTCCCGTGCTGGTGAGGCGTCCTGTCCTGCGCTCGGAGCTGGCGGCGCAAACCGCCAGGGCCCTGCTACTGGTTCAGTCTCTCGAGCCCGTGCGAACTGAGCCTTTGAGATCCGACGGCTAGGAAGGCCAGGGCTCTGCCCGGCACCCGCCGGGGCCCGCGGCCCCAGACCCCAAGGCCCGGCCTTTAATCGGGTCCAGAGGCAAGGCCCCTGGCCTTTCTCAGTCGATCAATCCGATACGTCGCTTCTCTCACGACGACGTCACGCTCAAGCTGAGCACCCGCTATGAAAAGCTCGGCCGCCCGATCGCCCGTGCAAGGCGCGTCGTTAGGGCCGGTCCAGTTGACCAGCAGGATCACGCCGCCCGGCTCGAGCGCTGCGGTGGCGCGATGGGCAGTCGTTTCGATGTCCGCCGGCGAGAGGAAGTAGAGTATTTCGGAGAGCAGGATCGCGTCGAACCGCCCTGGCGGCCAGCCGGCAGGAATGCCGGCCTGCAGAAAATCGACGTTGCCGTAGGCCGCGCAGGCGATGCGGGCCCGAACGAGGGCTGCTTCGGCGAAATCCAGCGCCAGCAGGTGGTCGCAGCGCGGCGCGAGCCGGCTCGTCAGAACGCCGATCGAGCAGCCGACCTCCAGCAGCGCGCCACAGCGTGCCGGCAGCGCCTCAAGGGTCGCGTCGTATTTGGCGCGCTCATAGGCGCTGCCGTGGAAGTCCCACGGGTCGGCGCTCGCGGCATAGAGGCGGTCAAAGGTGGCGACGTCCCAGGATCTGGTCATCCGCCGGCCTCGAGGTAGACCTCGTAAGGGCGGCGAAAGATGCCGAGCAGCGCCTCCGGAAGACGAAATCCCATGGGATCGTCATCGATGAGGCCGGTCAGCTGGGAGGCGTGCGCACCGATGGCGGCCGCCTTTGCCGCCATTTGCCCGCTGATGTCGAGCCGGTAGCCTGTCCAGATCCTGTCCGGCAGAACGGTGTCCGGCGGCAGCGTCCATCCCCAGACCGGATAGCAGAGCAGCCGCAGCGCCGCCCGCTCGGCGGCGGCGGCGGCCACATGCCATGCGGCGAGGTGGTCGCAATGCGGATCGTGCGGCCAGGTCGTGAGCATCGTGGCGGCCTTGGCCTCCATGGCGAGGCCGGCGAGCCGATCGGCCAAGCGGTCGAGCTCGGGCCCGTCATGCGGGGCCGCCGTGTCGGAGGCGCCAAGATGGTGCAGCCGCCGGGGCGGCAGGCCGAGCAGGCGCAGGGCGGCTGCGGCCTCGGCGGCGCGCAGCGCGGCGAGTCGGGCAGGCGGGTAGCGGCAAGAGTTCGGATGCGAGCCGGCGCCGTCGGTGAGGATGACGACGACCGGCGGCGTGCCGATGGCGCAGAGCTCGGCGATCAGGCCGCCGCAGCCCAGGCTCTCATCGTCGGGATGCGGCGCAAGGATCACGCAGGCGCCGCCGGCGATCGCGGCGGCGTCCGCAAAAGGCAGGGTGCGAAACCCCTCGAGCAACGGTCCCGCCAACATCAGGGC
>CAXUCZ010000028.1:4316-16196 GCA_964249675.1 uncultured Acetobacteraceae bacterium
GCGGTTGGCAACGAACCAGGCCGCCGCTTCGGTCAGCGTCTCGTCGGGCGCAGGCTGGCGCAGGTAGGTCGCAAGGTCGCGCAGGATGCGCTCGATCGGGTTCGGCGCGACCAGGCCGGCCAGCCCGAGGCTGCGGGTAACCAGCCGCATGGCGTCCAGCGTGGCGTGCTCCACGGCGATGCGGGCGAGGTTCACGGTGGCCGCGACCTCGGCGGCGTCGAGCCGGCCGAGCTCGGCGGCCTCGGCGGCGCGGGTCGTCCAGAGACGGGCGGTGCCGACGGCGACCAGCGCCTCGCCGAGCCGGGCGAGCTGCAGCGGCGCCTCGGCCCGGCTGCGCGCCACGAGCTGCTCGGCCGCCAGGGCGACGAGGCTGTCCAGTCCGCCGAGCGCGACCGCCGAGCCGCGCCAGGCGCCGGCGGAGAACTCCGGCTGGCGAAGATAGTCGCCCGGCGCGCCGATCAGGCCGTCCGGCCCGACGGCGAGGCCGTGCAGGCTTATCGAGGCCGTGACGGCGGCGCGCACGCCGTGCAGCCTCGTCTCTGAACCCGGCACGACGTGCTCACCTTGGGCGAGACGCAGCAGCAGCATCTGCTCCGGCTCGCCCGGCCGGCGCGCGGTCACCAGCGGTCGGGTCACATGGCCCGCCCCGGAGCAGACGATCTTGCCTCCGGCGAGGACGCCGCCCGCCATCAGGCGCAGTCCAGGAGGCTGCTCGGTGTTCCAGATGGCGAACAGGTGCCCGGCGGCGGCGTCCGCCGCCGCTATGCCGCGCTGACCGGCATCGCCATACAGAGCGATTAGCTTGAGAGCGTTGACATGGCCCTCGTAGAGCCGCCCGACCGCGATGCTGCCGCGACCCAGCGCACCAAGCACCGCGACAAGCCCGGCGACCCCGTCGGGCTCCGTACCCAAGCCGAGGCCGCCATCGGCCTGCGGCAGCGGCGCCGCCAACGCGCCGACCGAGCGCAGCGCGGCAATCGAGCGTGCGGGAAACGCCGGCGTCTCGTCGCACACGGCCGCCTCGTCGCGCAGCACCGGCACCGCCGCCTCGATGGCCGCGGCGAGGCAAGCACGTTGAGTGTCCAACCGATTGGTCGGCGTCATCAAATCCGGCATCGTCGGCGAACGCGCCACCGGATCGCCGTGTTCCTCGCCGCTCTGCAGCGACGATGCTGCTGCGTTGCACAACAATGCTTGCCAAGCGCGGGCCAATGGTTAATTGTTGCAATGCAGCGCGTCGAGGCGTGCTGCATCTTGGACGTTTCCTCCCTAAACTTGGCGGCGCTTCGGCGCCGCCATTTTTTTGGCTGAACGACGGAGCGCCAGAGACTCCGCCTCTGGACGGCGCCGGGGCGTGAGGCTCAGACCTCCTCTCGATCGGCGAAGCCCGTTCCCGTCAGTCGCCCCGTGAGCCGCTCAGACCGAGCAAGGTCGGCGCGGTCCTCGCTAGCAGCGCGATCAAGGCGGTCAGGTCGGCGTGCAGCCTGTCAAAGCCGGACCGCTTCTCGTTGGTCTGCTCGTCCATGTAGAGGCCGCGCGCAACCTCGATCTGCAGCACGTGGATGCCCTCGCGCGGCTTGCCGTAGTGGCGGGTCACGTAGCCGCCGGCATAAGGATCATTGCGCCGAACGGTGTAGCCGAACTCCAGCAGCGCCTGCTCGATGCTGCGGGTTACGCCGTCGGCGCAGGCCGTGCCATGCGCATCGCCGAGCACGATGTCGGGCGGAAAACGGCGCTCCTCGACGGCATGCGCCGGCATCGAGTGGCAATCGATCAGCAGGCAGGCGCCGTGCCGGGCGCGGGCACCCCAGATCAGCTGGCTGAGGGCGTCGTGATAGGGCTGCCAGAGTTCGCGGATGCGGGTCTCGGCGTCGGCGAACCGCAGCTTGTCGCGGTAGATCGGCTCGCCGGAGGCGACCACGCGGGCGATCGTGCCGAGCCCCGCCTCGACGCGCGGGCTGCTGGTGTTGACCCAGGCCGGCAGCGCGCCGTCGAACATCGCCGGGTCGAGCTCCCAGGCCTCGCGGTTCACGTCGCAATAGGCGCGCGGAAAGCGGGCGGCGATCAGCGGCGCCCCATAGCCCGGCGCCGCGTCGAACAGCTGCTCGACGTGACTGTCCTCGCTGCGCCGGAGCACCTGAGGGTCAAGCCGGGTGGCGGCCAGGAAGTCGGCGCTGTAGTCGTGGCCGGAGTGCGGCGAGGCGAAGACCAGGGGAGCGCTGCCGCTCTCCGGCAGGGCAATCGCGAACGGGGCACGCAGGGCAGGCGCGGCGATGGGCGGGAGGAGGGCATCCATTATCGGTATAGTTACCGCAGCTTGGCGCTCTGTCACGATGTCGCCCGATGATAACGGCGTGCGACGGGCGCGTCCGCCGCGGGAAGGATCGAGAGCAATGCGTCGCACGGTTCTGCTGATCGCGGCGCTGGTGTTCCTCGCCGGACTGTTCCTGGACACGGCGGGGCTGATCGAGCTGTCCTGGCTTTGCGTCAGCGGTCGGTGCGGCCTGCCCGTGCGCTTCGCGCTGCCGGGACTGGGGCTGCTGCTCGCCGGCGGCGCCCTGTTGCTAGGGCCGCCGCCGACGCCGGCGGTGAAGGCACGGCCTCGCGCCAAGCCGAAGCCGAAGCCGACGTCGCAAAAGCCGAGCACCATCGCCAAACGAGCGCCGCCGCCGCGGCAACCTTCCACGCCCGTAGCGCTTCGTCGTCGGACAGCGGCAAAGGCCGCCAAGTAGGCCGCCCGGCCGTGGAGAGCGTGATGAAGCTGATGTTCTGGCGGCCGAAGCAGGTGCCGGTCCTGCGCCTGCACGGCTTGATCGCCTCGCGAGCCGACGCGCTCAACATCGACAGCGTCAAGCCGGCGCTCCTCAAGGCCTGCGCCGCCGCCGCCAACGCCACCCTGGTGCTCGACATCGACAGCCCCGGCGGCTCGCCGGTGCAGTCCGACCTGATCGGCCGGGCCATTCTGCATGAAGCCAAGATCAAGCGGGTGACGCTCGTCGCCGTGATCGGCGAGGCCGGGGCCTCCGGCGGCTACTGGCTGGCCTGCGCGGCGACCACGATCCGCGCTAACCCGATGAGCATCGTCGGCTCCATCGGCGTGCGCGGCGGCAGCTTCGGCCTGTCCGACCTGCTGGCGCGCTACGGGGTCGAGCGGCGGCTCTACACCGCGGGCGAGAACAAGGCCCGACTCGACCCGTTCTCGCCGGAGAAGCCGGAAGACCGCGCCTTCATCCAGACCCTGCTCGACGACGTCCACACGCAGTTCAAGGACTGGGTGCGCACCCGCCGCGGCAGCCGGCTCGCCGACGACCCGAAGGTGTTCGACGGCAGCTTCTTTCTCGGCCAGGAAGGCGTGGCCCTGGGACTGGTCGACGCGCTCGGCGACCTCGACACGGTGGTGCGCGAGCTCGGCGGCGAAAAGGCGACCGCCCAGGTGTTCCGCCCGCGCCGGCGGCGCAGCGTGGTGTCCCGCCTGACGGGGGCGGCGGTGCGGAGCGTGCTGGAGGGATAAGGACAGGAAGGGCAGGCTGCTTTTTTGAAAAAAAGCAGCAAAAAACTTTTGTCCGATTAGCCGAATTCCCGATCGCGGTGAAATACAGCAAGATGAGATTAACACGGCTTGGTTGACTCAGAAATCAGTCATTTCAATGACTTATGAAAATCTTGCCCATAGGCAAGATTTTCGGCTGCCGTTCGCTAAAGCGCCTGGCGACGTCTCGTGCTAGCACGAAGCCCACGCCGTCCCACCTCTTCCGTGCCCGCAGCGCCGGCCTAACCAAGTCACGGGATAAAAGTTTTTTGGTCCTTTTTTTCAAAAAAGGACTGCTTCCTTGCCTTACCGAGGCAGCACCCTCGCCACCTCAGGCTCGATCTGCTCCGCGATGCGCGCCTGCGCCTGCGCCGTCGGGTGTAGCGGTGGATCGGGCGGCTGCAGGTGCGGGTCGATGAAGTCGTTGGCGTCGGCGCGGCCGGTCGTCAGGAACAGCGGGGCGACGTCGACGAAGGTGGCGTCGCCATGGTGCCTGGCGAGTGCCGCATCCAGGATCGCCGTCTGCGCGCTGACCCACGGGCTGCGGATGCTCGGCAGCACCGGCAGCAGGATCACCCTGGTTGTCGGCCAGCGTTGGCGCAGCAGCGCGAGCACGGCCTCGATGCCGCCCAGGGTCTGCTCGGCGGAATTGTGAACGCGGCCGAAATTGTTGGCGCCGATCAGCAGGATGGCGAGCCTGGGCGGCGCGATGTCGAGCTCGCCGTGCAGCAGCCGCCAGAGCAGGTGGGCGGTGCTGTCGCCCTTGAAGCCGAGGTTGACGGCGTGCCGTGTGCCGTAGAAGCGCTGCCAGACCGGCGCGAAGTCCCGCCACGGCTCCGGGCCGGCCTGCTCCCAATCCTGGGTGATGCTGTCGCCGAGCCAGACCAGGTCGAAACCGCCGTGCTGCAGGATGGCCTGCTTCTGCTCGAAGCGCTCGCGCCACCATGGCGTGCCCATGCGCGAGACCGGCACGGTCGCGGGATCGGGTGGGCTCGCCGCAGCCTCGGCGGGCCCGGCGAGCAGGATAGCCGCGAGCGCCCAGGCGAGGCGGATCACGCCAGCGCCAGATAGGCGGCCGAGCCCGCTCCCGCGGCGATGCAGTAGAAGGCGAACGGGTTCAGCGCCCATTTGTCGTTGTGCCGGAAGTATCGCATCAGGAACGCGGTGCTGAGAAAGGCGACGACGCCGGCGACGACGGCGGCCAGCAGCGCCAGCTGCAGCGTCGCCGATGGTATGTTCGCGTGCAGCAGCTTGGGCACCTCGAGGGCGGTGGCGCCGAGGATGATCGGCGTGGCGATCAGAAACGAGAAATGCGCCGAGCCCGCATGGTCGATGCCGCGCAGCAATCCGCCCACGATCGTGGCGCCGGAGCGCGAGAAGCCGGGGATCAGCGCCAGGCACTGCCAGATCCCGATCACCACCGCGTCGGTCGGCGTGAGGCCGGAGAGCGCCCGCGGCTCGCCGAGCGCGACGCGGGCGCGCAGCCGCTCGCCGAACAGCAGCAGCACGCCGTTCAGCGCCAGCACCACCGCGACGATGATCGGCGAGGCAAACAAAGCGCGCAGCCGGTGCTCGAGCACGAAGCCGACCAGGATCGCCGGAATGGTGGCGATGATGATCAGCACCAGCACCCGCCGGCTCTCGCGCGACTGGTGCGGGTCGGCCAGGCCGAGCACGCCGCGGATCAGCGCCAGCCAGTCGCGCCAGAAATAGCCGAGCAGCGCGACGGCGGTGCCGACATGCAGCAGCACCAGGAAGGGCAGGAAGATCGCGCCGGCCTGGTCGATCCGCCAGTGCAGCACGGCCGGCACGAGCACGGCGTGGCCGAGGCTGCTGACGGGGAACAACTCGGTGGCACCCTGGATGAGGGCAATCAGGAAAGCGGAAGCGGCGTCCAAGGGTGTGCTCCGAAGAGGGGCCAGGAGAAGCAAGGCCAGGGGCTTTGCCGCTGGACCTCATTAAAGGCAAAGCCTTTAAAATCCATTTATTGTCCGCGTCCAAGCGGGCGGCTGTCGTGCTGACGAGCGGGGTCTAAGGGCCCGCGGCCCAGCGAGCTCCGGTCAATCCCAGAACGGCTCCGCCTTCAGGAAGCGCTGCCAGGCCGCGCCCACAACCCGGGAGGCGTCTTCCGCACGGGCGGCCAGCAGGCCCTGGACGACGCCCGACGCGAAGGCCAGGTCGCGCCCATGGTTACGCCCGCGCTCATGGCCGAGCTGACCCATCAGGCGGCCGGCCGTATGGCCGTCATTGAGCAGGCCGAGCTCCTCCTGCAGATGCTCGAGCCGGCCGAGGAACCGCTTCACCGTCTTGCCGGCGTAGAGCGGCGCGAAGAACTCCGCCGCGTAGCGCAGGCGCTTGCCCTGCTTGCGGATGGCATGCAGCTCGTCGGCGCCAAGGCCGTCGAGGCTGTCGCCGACGGCGGTCATCTTGCGCCACCGGCGCGACAGGGTGTGGGTGGCGTAGCGGCGCACCGGCTCGCCGAGCAGCGCCTGTCGGTCCGGGTCGGCCTCGTCGCGCCAGGGCGCCAGCTCTGGCAGCAGGACGAGCTCGACGAGCAGGCGACGGCAGGCCGGCTCCCTGAGCGCGGCGGTCAGGCTGGCATAGGCGCCGCGGCGCTGCGTGGCGGCGGCGGCGAGCAGGGCCTTGATGCGGGAGTCGTCGGGAAACGCCTGGCCGGCGGCGGCGGCGGCGCCGGCGCCGAACACGTCCCAATCGCGCGCCCGGCCCAACGCGGCGGCCAGCTCGCGCAGCTCGCCCTGCAGGCGGTCGAACGATGGACCGCCGGCGGCGCGGTCGAACACGGCGAGAGCCGACCGCAGGCGCCGCACGGCCACGCGCATCTGGTGCACCGGCTCGCCGGAGGCGCCGAGCGGCGCCAGCGGCGCCCAGCCGCTGATGACGGCGGCCAGGTGGGACAGGACGAGCCGCAGCGCCGCGGCCACGTCCTGGCCCGGAGACACGGCAGGCCCGCCATGCAGCGCCGCGACCGGCGACGCGCCGTCGACCAGCGCTAGGGCCTCGCCGGCGAGGCTGAACGGCGGCGGCGAGAGCGGCAGCAGCTCGGCCAGCCCCAGCGCCAGCGCGGTCACGTCGGCCACGGCGCCGGACAGCCGTAGCCGACAGGCGGGCCGCTCGTCCGCGACGCCGCGCAGGCTGCCCTCCAGCAGCTCCAGTTCCAGTCCGTCGGTCAGCGACAGCAGGCGCCGGCGGCCGCGGAAGGCGGCCACCGCCGGCATGTCGTGGTAGGGCGGCGCCGAACCGTCCGGCTCGCTGACCAACGACCCCGCGGCGCCCCCGGCGTCGGCCACCAGCCGCTCGAGCCGCCAGGCGCCGCGCTCCACCCCGAGCGACGTGTTGTGCCGCGCCAGGGCGCGCGTCGGATTGTCATGCCAGGTGATGGCGCAGGCGGCGCTGCGCAGCCGGCCAAGGCGTCGCCGGACGATTGCCGGCTGACGCAGCACCGCGGCGGCCTCCAGCGGCTCCAGCTTCAGCTCGATGGCGAACAGCGCCGGCGCCGGTTCGGGCGCGTCCGGCGCGGCCGGCTCGGCAGCCTCCTGAGCGAACGGGGCGCTCAGCTGGCCATTTCCGGCAGGTCGCTCGGGCAGAGAAACCGCACAAGCCGCACCCCGGCGCCCGGCTGCAGGGCCGCCCACTCGGCAGCGACCGCAAACTCGGCCAGCGCGCCGGTCGGAAAACGCCGGCTGAGCTGATCGGCGCCGATCGCCCCCAGGCCGATCACCCCCTGGCCGATCACCCCCTGGCCGATCACCCCCTGGCCGATCGCTCCATCGCCGTCCGGCGCGCCAACCAGGGCAAGCGCGAGCTCGTGCAGGCCGGGATTGTGGCCGAGCACCATCACGCGCTCGGCCAGGTCGCCGACCTGCCGCAGCACCGCCAGGACCTGGTCGCCGGAGGCGAGATAGAGGCTGTCCAGCACCCGCACCCGCGGCGGCGCCGGGGCGGCGGCCCACGGCTCCAGCGCCTCCAGTGTCTGACGGGTGCGTCGGGCGGAGGATACCAGCACCAGCTCGGGTGCGACGCCAAGCCCGCCGAGAGCGCCGCGCATCAGCTGCGCGGTGCGGCGCCCGGCGGCGTTCAGCGGCCGCGCATGGTCGCTCAGCGACGGATCGTCGGACGGCGACTTCGCGTGCCGTAGAAGCAGAAGCTGGCGCATGGGTCTCCGATGGCGGCCGGTGTAAGTGTTCCGCGCTGCCGCCGTCCTTGTCGATAGCCTCTTGTGGAGGAGCGATCTGGCGCCACAGCTAGGGCGAGCCCGCACCGTCGCGGGCATTGCAGGGAGAGGGTCTTGGCCGGAACGCTGCGCATGGTGCTGGGCGACCAGCTATCCGACACCCTCTCGGCGCTCGCGGACTGCGAGCCGGGCGACGTCGTGTTGATGGTCGAGGTGGTCGACGAGTGCACCTACGTGCGCCACCATAAGAAGAAGATCGTCCTCGTGCTGTCCGGCATGCGTCATTTCGCCGAGCGGCTGCGCGGCCGCGGCATCGAGGTCGACTACGTGCGGCTCGACGATCCCGCCAACACCCAGACGCTGCAGGGCGAGCTGCTGCGGGCGGTCGAGCGGCACCGGCCGGAGCGTGTCGTGCTGACCGAGCCGGGCGAGTGGCGCCTGCTCGTGCGCATGCGGCGCTGGCACGAGCTCACCGGGCTCGAGACCGAGATCCGCAACGACGAGCGCTTCCTGTGCTCCACCCAGGCCTTCGGGCATTGGGCGCGCAATCGCAAATCGCTGCGCATGGAGTTCTTCTACCGCGACATGCGGCGCCGCTACGGCATCCTGATGGACGGCGAGGAGCCGGAGGGCGGCCGCTGGAACTTCGACCCCGAGAACCGCAAGCCGCTGCCCAAGCGCGTGCAGCCGCCGCCCTCGGTGCTGTTCAAGCCGGACGCGATGACGCTTGAGGTCATGGCGCTGGTCCAGGAGCGCTTCGCCGGGCATTTCGGCGACACGGCGGGGTTCTCGCTGCCGGTCACCGCCGAGCAGGCCGAGCAGGCGCTCGCCGCCTTCATCGCCGGCCGCCTGGCGCAGTTCGGCGACTGGCAGGACGCGATGCGGACCGGCGCGCCGGTGCTGTTCCACGCGCTCGTCTCGACGTCGATGAACTGCGGCCTGCTTGACCCGCGAGAGGTCGTCGGCCAGGCCGAGGCGGCCTATCGCCGAGGCGACGCGCCGCTCAACGCCGTCGAGGGCTTCATCCGCCAGATCATCGGCTGGCGCGAATACGTCCGCGGCGTCTATTGGCTGACGATGCCGCAATACGGCCAGCGCAACGGCCTGGACGCGCATCGGCGGATGCCCTGGCTCTACTGGTCGGGCGAGACGCGGATGAACTGCATGACCCAGGCGATCGGCGACACCCGCGAGCACGCCTACGCGCATCACATCCAGCGGCTGATGATCACGGGCAACTTCGCGCTGCTCGCCGGGCTCGACCCGAACGACGTCGACGAGTGGTATATGATCGTCTACGCCGACGCCTATGAGTGGGTGGAGATGCCCAACGTGCGCGGCATGGCGCTGCACGCCGACGGCGGCGTCATGGGCAGCAAGCCGTACGCCGCCTCCGGCGCCTACATCAACCGGATGAGCGACTATTGCGGCCCCTGCACCTACAACGTGAAGGACGCGACCGGGCCGGACGCCTGCCCGTTCAACTTTCTCTACTGGGACTTCATGGCCCGCCACCACGACCGCTTCGCCACCAACCCGCGGATGGCGTTCCCTAACCGCACGCTGGAGCGCATGGCGCCGACGCGTCTTGCGGCGATCCGCGACAACGCGGCGCGGTTCCTCAACGCCATGGATGCGGGCGAGGGTATCTAGCGATAAGACAAGGCCAGGGGCGTCGCCCCTGGACCCGATTAAAGGCGGAGCCTTTAAAATCCATTTATTATTCGTGCTTGCCGGGCAGGGTCGGTGCGGTCGCGCACGGCGCGTCTGCAACTAAGTGATGCGGGTCTGGGGCCTCAGGCCCCAGCGGAGTCCAGAGGCAGAGCCTCTGGCCTTCCTTCTTTCTCTCGCCAAAGCGCCTCGACCCCCTCGAGACTGAGCCCCTTGGTCTCCGGCACCAACCTGTAGGCGAACAACAGCGCGCCGGAGGTCAGCGCCGCGTAGAGGCAGAACACGCCGGGGCGGCCGAGCAGGTCCACGAGGTCGAGGAAGGTCAGGGCGACCACGAGGTTGGCGAGCCAGTTGGCGATCGTCGCGGCCGACATGCCGCTGCCGCGGACCGCGAGCGGAAAGATCTCCGAGATCAGCAGCCAGAACACCGGCCCGAGCCCGATGGCGAAGCATCCGACATAGGTGGTGAGGCTCGCCGCCGTCAGCCAGCCGAGTGCGGCGCCATGGCCGAGCAGGAAGGTCAGCGCCAGCAGCGCCAGGCTCGCGCTCATGCCGGCGAGCCCGCACAGCAGCAGCACCCGCCGGCCGACGCGGTCGACCAGCCAGATCGCGGCCAGCGTCATCACGACGTTGACGACGCCGATCCCGGCGGTCGCCAGGATCGCCGCCGAGGCGGAAGGCATGCCGGCGGCCTGGAAGATGACCGGGGCGAAGTAGATCACCGTGTTGATGCCGGTGACCTGCTGGAACACCGCCAGCCCGATGCCGACGATCAGCGGCAGGCGCGCCGCGGCGTGGTTGAGGCGGCTCTCCGGCAGCGACCGCGAGGCCGCCGTCAGGTCGTCGCGCAGCGCCGCCATCTCGGCCGCGAGGTCGACGTCGCGTCCGCGCAGCCGGCGCAGCGCGGCCTGCGCCCGGTCGGCATGGCCGTGGCCGGCGAGCCAGCGCGGCGTCTCCGGCAGCAGCAGCATGCCGAGCGCCAGGACCACGCCGGGCAGGGCGCCGAGGCCGAGCATCCAGCGCCAGGCGCCGGCGGCCGAGAGGGCATAGCCGACCAGGTAGGAGCTGAGGATGCCGAGGGTGATCGCGAGCTGGTTGAAGGAGACGAGGGCGCCGCGCTCCTTGGCCGGCGCGATCTCGGCAAGGTAGAGCGGCGTGAGCATGGAGGCCGCGCCGATGCCGACGCCGACCAGTAGCCGGCCGGCGAGCAGCAGGGACAGCCCGCTTGCGACCGCCGAGAGCAGCGCGCCGGCGACGAACACTGAGGCGGTGATCAGTAGGATCGGCCGGCGCCCGTGCCGGTCGGCCAGCCGGCCGGCAAACGCCGCGCCCACCGCCGCTCCAGCAAGCGCGATGCTGGTGACCACGCCCTGCATGGTGACGGACAGCTGAAAGGCCGCGCGCAGGAACAGCAGCGCGCCCGAAATCACGCCGGTGTCGTAGCCGAACAGCAGCCCGCCGACAGCCGCCGTGGCGGCCACGATGGCGATGTGCATGGCGGGCTCCTTCGTTGGAGTGGCGGGCTCTGAATGCACCCGTCCGCGCTTCGTTCCTCGGACAGCAGACAGGCCAGAGCTCTCACGGACCCGCTGGAGCCATGAGGCTACAGATCCCAATCATTCTTGCTTGGCGTCGCCACACCACCAAACCGGCGATCAAACCCCAGCCAAGAACCGGATTTGACGGCTCCGCCTTCCATCGGGTCGGGGGCGACGCCCCTGGCCTTCCTTCGTCCTGGCGACCACGCTATCTCTCGTGCATGACCGGAACATTGCCGGAACCCTTCGCCGGCTGGTTCGCCGCCCGCGGTTGGTCGCCGCGCGACCATCAGCTCGCCTTGCTGGAGGCGGCGCGCGCCAGGCAGAGCGCGCTGCTGATCGCGCCGACCGGCGGCGGCAAGACGCTTGCCGGCTTCCTGCCCACGCTGATCGACCTGCACGATCATCCCGACCGCACCGGCCTGCACACGCTCTACGTCTCGCCGCTCAAGGCGCTGGCGACCGACATCGCGCGCAACCTGACGGCGCCGGTCGACGAGCTGCACCTGCCGGTCGCGATCGCCACCCGCAGCGGCGACACGCCGGCCGACAAGCGCCGGCGCCAGCGCGACAACCCGCCCGACATCCTGCTGACCACGCCCGAGAGCCTTGCCTTGCTGCTGTCGCTGTCGGATGCCGGCACGCATTTCGCCGGGCTCGACACGATCGTCATCGACGAGATCCATGCCCTCGCCGGCACCAAGCGCGGCGACCAGCTGGCGCTGTGCCTGGCGCGGCTGTCGACGATCGCGCCCGCCGTCCGGCGCGTCGGTCTGTCGGCGACGGTCGCGCACAAGCAGGCGCTGCTCGACTATGTCGGGCTCGCACGCCCACCGCGCCTGGTCGAGGTGACCTCCGGCGCGCCGCCCGAGATCAGCATGATGCTGCCCGAGCACCACGTGCCCTGGGCCGGGCGGATGGGCCTGGCCGGCGCCTCGGTGGTGCTGGCG
>CAXUCZ010000029.1:0-16165 GCA_964249675.1 uncultured Acetobacteraceae bacterium
GTTCTGCCCTGCCCAAGCGCCGATAGCCAGGGCATCGACGCCTCACGAGCCTGTTCCACGGCGCCGCTTGCCGCCCCGCCCCGCTGGCTCCTAACCTGAAGCCGATGGATCTTAACTGGCCAGCAAGCCCGCCCGCGGCCGATCGCACGCCGGCCGCCGGTCCGGACGAGCCCGATGGGCGGCCGGTCATCGCCATCGTCGGCGCCGGCTTCAGCGGCACCTTGCTAGCGCTGCACTGCCTGCGCCGATGCCCGCCCGCCACCCGTATCGTGCTGATCGAGCGCGCCGCCCGCTTCGGCCACGGCCAGGCCTACGCCACCGGCAACGCCAGCCACCTGCTCAACGTGCCCGCCGGCAAGATGAGCGCCTTCCAGGACCATCCGAACGACTTCCTGGAGTGGCTGCAGGCCCGCCCCGACCAGGCGCGCACCGGCCCGGACTGGTCCGCCCCCCCGACGGCACCATCGACTGCCGCCTGCTTCGTCCCCCGACGCGTCTATGGCGCCTATGTCCGCCACCTGCTCAAGCAGGAGCTGCGCCGCCCGGAGGTCGCCGGCCGACTGCGGCTGGTGCGCGACGACGTGCTCGGCATGTCGCAAACCGGCGCCCGCCTGTCGCTGCGCTTCGCCCGCCATCCCGAGCGCGTCGCCGACCTCGTCGTGCTCGCCACCGGCAGCCTGCCGCCCAGCCCGCCGCCGCTGGCCGCCGAAGCGGACGAGGCCTCCGTCTTCGACAGCCCGTTCTACCGCCCCGATCCGTGGGCCGCCGACGCGCTGACCGACCTGCCGCCCGAACTGCCGGTGATGCTGATCGGCACCGGCCTCACCATGGTCGACCTGGTCACCTCGTTGCTCGACCAGGGCCATGTCGGCCCGATCCACGCCCTCTCCCGCCGCGGCCTGCTGCCGGAGCGCCACGCCCCCGCGCCCGCCATCCGCGCCGGCGCAGCCACCGACCTCGCCTACCCCACCGCGCCGGCCGCCCTGCTGCGCCTGCTGCGCGCCGAGGCCTCGCGACTTGCCGCCCACGGCGGCAACTGGCGCAGCGTTGTCGACGACATGCGCCCGTTCACCCACGACATCTGGCAGGCGATGGCGCCCGCCGAGCGAGAGCGCTTCATGCGCCACGCCCGCCGCTGGTGGGACGTGCACCGCCATCGCATGGCGCCCGCCGTCGCCGAGCGCATCGCCGCCGCCCAGCGTACCGGCCAGCTGCGCGTCAAGGCCGGCCGCCTGCGCCGATTGCGGCTGCAGGACGGTCACGTCGACGCCGCCTACGCCACCGCCGGCGGCGAGACGACGACGCTCCGGGTAAGTCGCGTGATCAACTGCGCCGGTCCAGGTGCCGACTACGCCCGCATCGCCGCGCCGCTGCTGCAGGACCTGCTGCGCCGCGGCATCGCCCGCCCCGATCCGCTTCAGCTCGGCCTCGACGTCAGCGGCGCCGGCGCGCTCATCGGCCGCGACGGCGCCATCTCCCGCCGCCTGTTCGCCGTCGGCCCACCCACCCGCGGCCGCTTCTGGGAGATGACCGCCGTGCCCGACATCCGCCGGCAATGCGAGCTGCTGGCAGCCACTTTGGCGGGGCTGATCAAGGTTTAGAAGGACGGCCAGGGGCTTTGCCCCTGGACCCCATTAAAGGCGAAGCCTTTAAAATCGATCTCTTGTCGGCCGTGACTTGGCGGGCCTGGTGCTCTGGGAAGCAGGATCGAATGGCTTCGCCGAGCCAGAAAGCGCCCGTCTAGCAGCCCCCCGGATGGGGTCTGGGACCGCGGGTTCCCATCGCACTCGTGCGATGGGGCCCGTCCAGTGCAGAGCCCCGGCCTTAGCTAAGTCGGCGCATGCTCCGCCAAAATGGCCTCGGACGCCGACCACAGCCGCTCCTGAAACGCCATGTCGTCCGACAGCGGGTTAGGCCGGGCCGGCTGGCAATCGGCGTAGTAGCCGCCGCTATAGCTGGCAAGCGCGGGATGCGCCGCCAGCAGGCACTGCGTCGCCGCCCCCGCCGCGATCGACTTGCTGAACAGCGCGCCCAGCCGCGCCGCAGCCTGGCCGACCGGGCCGAGCGACCGCCCGATGCCGGTCGACAGGATCACCCCCGGATGCAGCGCGTTGGCGCTGATCCGGCGCGCCCGCAGCCGCTCGGCCATCGACTTGGCGAAGGTCAGGTTGGCAAGCTTGGACTGGCCGTAGAAGCGCGTCGCCCGGTAGCCGAGATGGGCGTCGAGGTTGTCGAAGGCCACGCCCTCCTTGGGCGCGAATTGCTGCGCGGCGCTGCTGCTCACCATCACCAGCCGGCCGCTGCCATCGCGCAGCAGGTCGGCCAGCCGCAGCACCAGCAGCATGTGCGACAGGTGATTGATCCGGAATTGGCTTTCCACCCCGTAGCGCACAGCCGCCGTCTGCGGCAGGAAGATCCCAGCATTGCCGATGATGGCGTCGAGCGGCACGCCGAGCGCGCGCACCGCGACCGCAGCCGCGGCGACGGAGGCGAAGTCGTCCTGGTCGCAGGCCACCGGCGTCGTCGGCCCCGCCACCCGGCCGCACGCCTCGGCCGCCCGCCGCAGCGTCCGGCCGGTGCCGATCACGTGGCCGCCGCGCGCCGCCAGCGCCCGCATGGTCTCGAAGCCAATGCCGGAGGCGCAGCCGGTCAGCAGGAACGTCCGCCCCGACAGGTCGAGCCCATCCAGCACCTGGTCGGCGGTGGATCGCTTGTTGAAGCGGGATGCGTCAGCCATGCCCGCACCATCCGCCGGCCCGGCCGCCGCGGTCAACCGCCGCCCGACACGGCCGGCGCGACGACGAGGTCCTGCGCCCGCTCCGCCGCCTCGCCGAATAGCACGCTGCCGGCGGAGGCCGCCACGATGCACAGGATACCGCCCCAGCGACCGGGCGCGAGCCGCTCGCCGAGCAGCCCGAACCCGAGCAGGGCGGCGATCGCCGGATCAAGGCTCATCAGGATGCCGAAGCCCCGCGCGCTCATCCGCCGCATCGCCGTCAACTCGAGCGTGTAGGGCAGCGCGCTCGACAGCATCGCCACCCCGAATGCCGCAGCAGCCAGGCCCGGCGAGTGCAGCAGCGGCCCCATCGCGCCAAGCCCCGCCGGCATCACCAGGCAGGCGGCCGCCAGCATGCCCAGCGTCGTCGCCCGCCCCGCCGGCATCACCCGGCCGAGCCGCATGCCGCAGACGATGTAGGCTGCCCAGCCCAACGCCGACAGCACCGCGAAGCCGAGCCCGACCGGGTCGAGCCGATGCGCGCCTGCCCCCGGTCCGAGCAGCAGCGCCAGCCCCGCCAGCACCAGCGCCACCCAGCCGAGATCACGCCACCGGCGCGAGCCCGCGAGCGCCACCCCCAGCGGCCCGACGAACTCGATCGCCACGGTCACGCCGAGCGGCAGCCGCGCGATCGCCTGGTAGAAGCAGGTGTTCATCGCCGCCAGCGCCGCCCCGTAGAGCAGCACCGCCAGCGCCGCCTCGCGCCCGAGCGGCGCGCGCCACGGCCGCCACACCGCGCACAGCACCGCCGCCGCGATGCCGACCCGAAGCCCGACCGTGCCGAGCGCCCCGAAGGCCGGAAACAGCGACTTGGCCAGCGACGCGCCGCATTGGAACGACACCATGCCGCCGATCACCGCCGGCACCGCCAGCAATCCGCCGGCCCGCGACCCCGCGGCGTCAGCCGAACGTGGCAGGATCCGGTCCCGGGCCGGCGAGCAGCCCCTTGCCCTGCCCGATCGGGCTCCAGGCCTGGGTGACGATGCCATGCCCGGCCCGAAGCGCCCGCTGCAGAAAGGGGTGCGGCTCGATCTGGTTCGCCGCCGGCCCGACCCGGGTCGCCGCGGCCACTCGCGCCAGATGCGTCTCGGCGAAGATCGACACCCCGACCGAGCGCGCCAGCCCCGCAGGCCGCAGCCCGGCCGCGATGCCGAGCCCAAGCGGCATCGCCACGCCCGGCGCGATCGTCACCTGGTCCACATCAGCCACGGCTTGCCGCTCCGCCATTCGGCGCAGTCAACAACCGCCGCCGCCGCCCGGTTGCCGCCGCCTCCCTCAGGGCAGGGCTGCGCGCCCCGACGCCTGCCACCGCCGCTCGCGCCGCTCCGCCGCCTTGACCCTCAGCCGCCGCAGCGCCGCCGGCCAGAGCAGGTGCCGGTAGCTGCTCGCCGGCAGCCGCGCCAGCAGCCGCCGCTCCCGGCTCGCCGGCCACAGAAAGGCAAGCGGCGCCGCGTTCGACTTCAGCGTCAACGCCACGTAGCGCGTCGGGTCGAGCACCGGGTGCAGGAAGGTCCGGCCCGGCTGCAGCGGCAGATCCTCCTCTAGGCAAGGCGGAAACCAGCCATAGCCGCTCACGTCGCCAAACTGACTGAGCGGACGGGCAATCAGCCCGGCGCGATGGATCTCGGTGGCGACGAACACCTCGGAGAGCGGCCAGTAGCCCACCCGCTCGCCGCCCATCCGCCGCCGCACCCCGCCGAGCAGCGCCAACGCCCGGGCAGTGAAGATCGAGATGCAGTTCAGCGAGCCGCGGATCTCAGTGGAGGCATAGGTCGGGCGATGGCGCGCGCTCCACCACCAGCTCTCCATGGCCTCGACGACCGGCTCGGCGACGAAGTCCGCCCCGCTCGCCGCCACCGCCGCGATCAACGCGTCGATCGGCGCCTGGATCAGGCTGTCGTACTCGACAAACACGTAGTAGTCGTAATCGGGATACTGCTCGTGGAAGGTGTAGTGCGGGTAGTCCGCGTTCCACCAGATCAGCGAGCCCTGCTCGAAGCGGTCGGCGAGGCCGGCGGCGACCAGCTTGGCGTTGCTGGTCCGCACCACCCGCTCGAAGCCGAGCGGCGGGCAAGCCGAACTGGTCTCGTCATAGGAGATGAAAAAGTCGCCGCCTCCGGCCGCCGCCGCATAGCGCTGCGCCTGCCGCTCGACGAAGCCGTCCCAGGCATAGGTCTTGAAGACGACGGCGAAGCGCATCTAGCGCGCTGGAAAGACAAGGCCGGGGCTCTGCCCCGGACCCGCCGGGGGCGTCGCCTTCGGACCCGCATTCTTGGGCACAATCACGTCGGCGGTCCAGGAACGGAGTGAGCCGAGAGGTCCGACTGCGCAGAGGCGCGGTTGGAAAGGCTTACGGAGCGGAAGCCCCTGGCCGTCCTGAGCTATCCACCAGGCGCGCACCTAGTCGGCGCCGACCGTGGCCAGCGCCGGCACGACCGGCCGCGGCTCGAAGCGCCTCGCCACACGCTGGCCCAGCCGCGCGCAGGGCTCGGCGACCGTGCAGTGAAACAGCCATCCCACCCCGACCGCGGCGGGCAGGATGACGAGCAGCAGCGGAGTGATCGGCGCCGCCTGCAGCAGGATCACCATGGTGAGGATCAGCGGCACGTGCACCAGGTAGATGCTGTAGGAGATGCGCCCCAGGAAGCGCAGCGGCCGGCTGAGCAGCACCCGCTCGATGCCGCCGGGCGCCAGCGCGGCCGCGAGCACCAGCGCCGAGCCGAGCGCCACCATCCCGTCCTGCACCGCATGAATGCGCGACCAGTGCGCCTGCAGGCCGACCAGTCCGAGCGCCAGCAGGCCGAGCCGTGCTGCCGGCGGCATGGCGGCCAGCCGGTCGCGGATCGATCGCAGGTTCATCGCCAGCGCCGCGCCGAGCACGAAGAAGCAGGCGAAATAGGCGGTATGCTGCAGCTCCGTCGCCGCCTTGCCGGCCAGCGTGTGCGACGGCCGCGACCAGAGCAGCGTCGCCCCGGCCTGCAACCCGTCGCCGAAGCCGTATTGCAGGCCCACGATCAGGATCAGGATCACGCCCAGCGCCGCCGCCGCGCCGAGCGCGCGAAAGCGGGCGATCGGCCAGATCAGCAGCGGGAACAGCAGCGAGACCCGCATCTCCCAAGTCAGCGAGTGCACCGCGCCGTTCACCGTGATGCGGTGGCCATACATCAACGCGTGGTCGAGGATCACCACGGGCGTCACCGGGTGGGTCCAGCTCATCGTGTTGACCCAGTCGCTGGCCGTCGGCACGTGCGCCCAGCGCTGCAGCACGGCGTTCAGCACGCCGGCGATAGCGACGGCGACGACGTAGGGCAGATAGATCCGCGCGACCCGCTTGACGCAGAACGCCGCGTAGCCCGGCGGCCGACGCTCGGCCCAGGGCAGCGCCAGCACCAGCCCGCTCAGCACGTAGAACAGCGTCACCGCCTCGAAGCCGCTCCACGCGAGCCCGGCGGGCGTCCTGAACAGCAGCCACTGCGCCCGATCATGCGGCGGCGTGCGCCAACCGGAGAAGAAGAAGTCGCTGAACGCCGGCTGGGTCAGCAGGCAATGATGCACGACGACGATCATCGCCGCGAGCCCGCGCACGGAGTCCAGCGCCGCAAGACGGACCGGCGTGCCGTGGTCGAGCTCGGCGATCTGTGCCCCGGTGCCCTCGCCGCCCGCCGTGCCGCGCCGCTCGCCATCGATCAAACGACCCGTTCCCGCAGGCTCTGCCGCGGCGCCGGGCGCAGGCGCTGCAATTCCTCCGTCTTCGGCCGTTCTCGCCCGCCGGTGTCGAGCTGTCGCGCGAGCGCGCCGACGACAAGGCGCACGTCGTCGCGCGTCATGCTGTCGAACAGCGGCAGGCTGATCACCCGGCCGGCGAGCGCTTTGGTCACCGGCAGCGGCCCGGCTAGGCTGTTGGCGGCGAAGAACGCCTGCTCGGCGACGTGCGGGCTGAAATAGGCGCCGCTGCCGACGCCCTCGGCCTGCAGGCCGGCGCGGATGGCCTCGCGCCCGCCGCTGAGCTCGGGCGGCAGCAGCGCGGAGGCGAACTGGTGCGCCTGGCGGCGCGGCCCGGCCGGCTGAAAGGCAAGCTCCGGCAGGGCGGCGCGATACTGGCCGACCAGCTCGGCGCGGTGGTCCATCACCCGGTCGTAATCACGCAGCCGCCGCTCGCCGAGCAGTGCCGCGACCTCGCTGAGCTTGCCGTTCAGCCCGATCATCGTCGCCTCTCGCGGCGCCCCGAAGCCGAAATTCGACATCGTGCGCAGCTCGGCCAGGGCGCGTCGGTCGGCGCTGTAGATCAGCCCGCCCTCGCCGACGGCGAACGACTTGGTGGCGTGCATGGAGAACACGACGCTGCCGGCAAATCCGGCGCCGAAGCCGCGGCCATCGGCCTGGATCGTGCCAAGCGAGGCGGCCGCATCGACCACCACCGGCACGCCGTGCCGACGCGTCATCGCCTCGTAGCGGCCGAGATCGATAGCGTAGCCGAAGGCGGCATACGGCACGACCACGGCGACCTCGCCGACATGCCGCGCCAGCAACGCCGCCTCCGCCGCAGCCGAGGCCGCCCAGTCCGTCGGGTCGACGTCGCAGAACAGCGGCGTCAGCCCGCACCACAGCGCCGCCTGCGCCGCCGCGGCGAAGGTGAAGGAGGGCATCAGCGCGTAGCGCCGCCCCGCGGATGCCGCCACGGGATCGGCCCGCCAGCCAACCGCATGGCGGATCGCCAGCATCAGCCCGATCGTCGCGTTGCACACGGTCAGGCAGCCGCCCTGCCCGCCGAACATCTGGTCGAGCAGCGCCGCCTCGAAGCGGCCGTTGACCGGCCCGAAATTGCTGAACCAGCCGCTCTGCTCGATCGCCCGCAGCGCGTCGCCCGCCTCGCTCAGCCGCGGCGGCTCGGGACGGGTCAGCGGCACGCTCACTCGGCGGCGTCCCGCACCGCCGGCGCGCCGGCGGGCTCGGCCAGCCAGGCGAACGGCGCCGGCCGCGACGTCCGGATCGCGTCGACGATCAGCCCGCCTACGTCCTTCTGCCACAGCCACAGCCCGTTCGCCTGGCCGCGGAAGCTCGGCTCGCCGCCGAGCGCGCCGCGCGGCACGAAGCCGGCCGCAAGCCCAAGCCCGAACAGCCCGGGCAGCGGCGCGCCGTCGGCCGCCAGGATGCGGCATTGCCCGTCGACCAGCGGCTGCTGCGGCCCGGTCTCGGCAAGCAGCCGCACCGGCGCGCCCGCCTCGTCCTGAACCGCCAGCGCGTGCGGCCGGTAGCCCAGCGCGGCCACCACCAGGTCGGCCTCGGCCAGCTGGTCCGCCGCCGACGCGTCGACCGGCTCGGCCAGTCGGTGCAGCGTGAGGCGCGGCTCGGCCGCCCGGCCGCCGATGCCGCGCGCCTGCATGATCAGCTCGCGCGAGTCGAGCCGGAAGCCGGCGAAGCGGAACACCTTGCCGCTGATCGGGCAGATGTCGTCCGGACTGAACTCGGTGTAGCCCTCCGCCAGCGCGCTCGCCGCGTCCGGGTAATAGATGCGCAGCGCCCGCCGATGCATCAGCGTGACGCCGCCGGCCGCGAACCGCACCCGCGGCAGCCGGTGCAGCAGCAGGTGGCAAACCGCCGCCGCGCTCGTCGAGCCGCCGACCACGACGACGCGCGGGCCGCCCGGCCTGGCAATGCCGCCCTCCAGCAGCTCCTCGACCCGGCTCACGCCGCCGCTCGACAGCACGTCGCCCGATTGCAGCAGCCGGCCGGCGCAGCCGTGCTGCAGGTCGATCCCGCCGACACGCTCGGCTCGCAGCCGGGCCATCGGCTGGTGCGCGCCAGTGGCCAGCACGACGTGGCGCGCCGACAGCACACGCACCGCGCCGCCGCCGTCGCGCACCCTCACCTGCCAGTGCCCGCCGTCGCGCGCCACCAGGAGCGCCTCGTGCCCGGTCAGCACCTCGCAGCCGTCCCGCGCCTCGATCATCGCCGTGAGCGTGTCGCCGACGACGCTCAGGAAGCGCCCGGCCGCCCCCAGCTCCACCGCCCCGTCGCCGGCCGCGGCAAGCTCGCGCGCCAGCGGATGGTCGTAGAGCGCGGTCAGCGGCGTCGGCGCCGGGCTGCGCAGGCAATCGACAAAGGTGGCGCCACTGCTGTCGGAGTTGATCGCGTATCGGCCGATCGCCCCGGCGCCGAGCCTGGCGGACCGCTCGACGATCGCCACGCCGTCGCCGAGCAGCTCGTCCAAAACGCCGCCGTGATGCGCCGCAAGCAGCGGCGCCATCCCGGCAGGACCGCCGCCGACGATCAGAAGGCCGAACACCCGACCATCTCTGCCTCGCCGCATGACACAACCCACCTCAGAAATGTCGCCGATCTCGCCGGGTGATATCTATGACAAGCAAGCTGCGCTCTACAACGATATTGTGTCGGTCAAGGTCTATTTACGGGATTGTGATGCTTGATCGCTTCAGTTCCGCGCGAGGTCGATGCCCGCGGAACCTGCCTGCCCGCCAGGGCTTGCCCGCACAGGCGACGATCGGAACATGGCATGATCAAGGCTGCGGGACGGTGGCCGCGCGACCGCGATCCGGGCATCCTGCAACGCGCCGCCATCACCGGCACCGCCGCGAGCCTCGCCTCGACGCTCACCCTGGCGCTGGCCGGGCTCGCCGAAACCGGCAGCCCGGCGCAGCCGCTGAACGCCACCAGCCATTGGCTGCATGGCGAGACGGCGGGTGCGGTCAGACATGCCGACTGGTCGCACACCGCCGTCGGCTACGCGACGCACCACGCCGCGACGCTGTTCTGGGCGGTGCTGTTCGAGCGCTGGATCGTCCGCCGCCGCCCGCTGCCGCCCGCCAGCATGGCCGCGCACGCGCTGGCGCTGGCCGCCTTGGCGGCCGCCGTCGATTACGGCGCCACCCCCAGGCGCTTCACGCCCGGCTGGGAGCTCGTGCTCTCCAAGCGCGCGATGGCAGCCGCCTACGTCGCTCTGGCCGCCGGCCTGGCCGCGTCCGGAATGCTGGTCCAGCAGCCCGGTTCCCCTGGTGGGTCCATCACGAAGCCCGACCGCTAAGGCTCGAGCGTCACCAAGCCGGCGGCCGCCACCCGCCCGCCGGCGGCGATCGGCCGCGGCGTCGCGCCGACCCGGAACTCCGGCTCCGGCGCGGTGCCGGCCGCGCCCGGCACGATCGTCACCCGCTCGCCTTCGAGCAGCCCGGCGGACGGGTTGGTCACCAGCCGGTCGCCGGCCTGCACGCCGTCCAGCACCTGCACCGTGCGGCCGAAATTCAGCCCCAGCCGCACGCTCTGCAGGTGCACCGCGTCATTGCCGTCCAGCCGCGCCACCTCGATGCCCTGCGGCCGGAACAGCAGCGCCTGCTCCGGCAGGATCAGCGTGTGCGGGTCCGAGGGAATGCTGAAATGCACCTGCGCGAAGGTGCCCGGCCACAGCGCCCCGTCCGGATTGTCGACCAGCAGCTCGGTCACCACGGTGCGCGACTGCGGGTTGAACGCCTGCGCCGTGGTCTGGAACGTCGCCGCGAACACCCGCCCCGGATATTGCGGCAGCGCCAGGCTCGCCGTCAGCCCCGGCTTGAGCATGCCGGCATAATCCTGCGGCACCGCGACGAACACCCGCATCCGGTGGATATCGGCGACCTGGAACAGGCTGCCCGCCGATCGTTCGGCCGCATCGCCGCCATCGGCGTTGACGTAGTCGCCGATGTCGGTGTTGCGCGCCGTCACCACCCCGTCGAACGGCGCAACGATGGTCTTGAACGCCTCCATCGCCTGATACCGCGCGACCTCGTGGCGCGCCGCCAGCACCGTCTGCTGCGCCGCCGCCGCCGCCGTCGCCTGCTCGTCGATCGATTGCTGCGCCACCGAGCGGGTGCCCGCCAGCGCCCGCCAGCGCCTGGCCGTCGCCGCCGCCAGCGTCCCGCGCGCCTGCGCGACGTCGAGGTCGGCGCGCGCCGCCTCATACTGCGCGTCCAGCGTCGGCGCATCGATCGTCGCCAGCACGTCGCCGCGCCGCACATGCGCGCCGATGTCGGTGTTCCAGCGCCCGACATAGCCGGACACCTGAGCGAAGATCGGCGCCAGATACCAGGCGTTGATGGTGCCCGGCAGGTCGAGCGTCCGCGTCATCGGTCCCGCCGCCGGCGAGATCACCTGCACCGGCGGCACCGCCTCCTCGGACGACACCGTCGCCAACGCATCGAGATCGGCCCGGCGCTCCAGGATGCCCCAGGCGAGCAGCGCGACGACGCCGAGCAGGAGCGCCACGAGGACCAGCCGGCCGCCCCAGGCCCGGCGGCGTGCACCGGCCGCAAGGCGACCGGCGGGAACGGCAGGCGCCGGCGCGCTCACTCGGCCGCCGCGGCGCCGTGCGGGCCGATCCGGTCGCGATCCGACAGGCCGAGCCGATCGCGATCCGGCGAGACGACATGGTCGCGATGCAGCAGCGCGAACACGCAGGGCACGAACAGCAGCGTCGCGAACGTGGCGAACAGCAGGCCGCCGATCACCGCCCGCCCGAGCGGCGCGTTCTGGGTGTTCGAGAAGCTCATCGGCAGCATGCCGATCATCATCGCCAGCGCCGTCATCAGCACCGGCCGGATGCGCTCGAACCCGGCCTCGACCGCGGCCTGCACCGCCCGGCCATGCTCCGCCAGCCGCTCGCGCGCCGCCGAGACCACCAGGATCGAGTTCGCCGTCGCCGTGCCCATGCACATGATCGCCCCGGTCAGCGCCGGCACCGAGAGCGTCGTGTGGGTGATGAACAGGCTCCACACGATGCCGGCCAGCGCCGCCGGCAGCGCGGTGATGATGATGAACGGGTCGAGCCAGGACTGAAAGTTCACCACGATCACCAGATAGATGAGCAGCACCGACAGCGCGAGGCCGCCGAGCAGCTGGTTGTAGGCCGAGCTCATCGTCGTCGCCTGGCCGCGCAGCCGCACCGTCGCCCCGTGCGGCGCCTGCTTGGCCATGTCGGCCAGCACCCGCGCCACCGCGTCGTTCACCGCGCCGAGGTCGCGACGCTGGATGCTCGCATAGACGTCGATCACCGGCAGGATGTCGTAATGCGACGACACGAGCGGCGTGCCGACCTGACTGACCCGGCTGAGCGCCCCCAACAGCTGCGCCCCGCGCCCGCCCGGGTCGCCGTCGCCGCGGTCGACCGGGATCGCCTCCAGGCTGTTCATCGTCTGCAGCTGGCTCTGCGGCGTCTGGATGTTGACGAGGTAGGAGACGCCGGTCTTGCTGTTCAGCCAGTAGGTCGGCGCCGTCTGGCCGCTGCCCGACAGCGTCGCCAGCGTGTTGTTGGCGATGTCCGCCTCGGTGAGGCCGATGCCGGCGGCAAACGAGCGTTGCGCGGCCACCCTCAGCGTCGGCTCGTTGAAGGTCTGCTGCACGTTGACGTCGGCAATCCCCGGAATGCGCCGCAGCCGTGCCGCCACCATCTGCGCATACTCGAAATTGGGCAGCTGATCACGCCCGGAGACCTGCACGTCCATCGGCGCCGGCAGCCCGAAATTCAGGATCTTGGCGGTGATGTCGCCGGGCAGGAACGTGAAGGTCGTGCCCGGATAGAGCCGCGGCAGCTCGCGGCGCAGCAGGAAGCGGTCCTGGTCGACCGGCGAGGCCGGGTTGTTCAGGCTGATCGTGAGGTCGCAATCCGCCGGGCCGATCGTGCCGGTGGCGTTGTAGGCCGTGTTGATCCCCGAGGACGGCAGGCCGCAATTGGCGATCACGTTGTCGACGGCGCCGCTCAGGATGCGGTGGATCGACTGGTCGACCAGCACCGCGATCTTCGAGGCGTCCTCAAGCCGGGTGCCGATCGGCGCGCGCATGTGCAGGTCGATCTCGTCCGAGCGGATCGAGGGGAAGAAGTCCCGCCCGAGGAACGGGATCAGCAGCAGCGAGGCGAACGCCGCGGCCGAAAACAGCGCGATGAAGCGCCCCCGATGCGCGACGCTCAGCGCCAGCCGGTCGCGATAACGCTCGCGAAACCGCGTGAAGCGACGCTCGAAGCCGCGCTGGAAGCGGGTGAACACGCCGGCCCCATGGCTCCCGTCGTGAGCGCTCTCGTCATGCTGGCCGTGCACCTGCCCGCGCAGCAGAAAGGCCGCCATCGTCGGCACCAGCGTGCGCGACAGGATGAACGAGGCGATCATCGCGAACACGATCGCCTCGGCCAGCGGCAGGAACAGGTAGCCGGCGACGCCCGAGAGCTGGAACAGCGGCAGCCAGACGATGCAGATGCACAGCGTCGCGACGAAGGTCGGCACCACGATCTGGTTGGCCGCCTCGATGATCCCGGCCTCGAGCTCGGCGCCGCCGGCCAGGTGGGTGTCGATGTTCTCGATCATCACCGTCGCGTCGTCGACGAGGATGCCGACCGCCAGCGCCAGCCCGCCAAGCGTCATCACGTTGATCGTCTGGCCGAGCCAGGACAGCGCCAGCACCGAGCACAGGATCGACAGCGGGATCGAGGTGGCGACGATCAGCGTCGAGCGCCACGAGCCGAGGAACAGCAGCACGACGAGCCCGGTCAGCACCGCCGCCGTCAGCATCTCCTGCGCCACGTCGCGCACGCTGTCGCGCACGAAGCCGGAGGCGTCGTTGATCGGCTTGAGGCTCACCCCCGGCGGCAGGGTGCGGATCAGCCGCGGCAGCGCCGCCTTCACCCCGGCGACGACGTCGAGCGTCGAGGCGTTGCCGGTCTTGAGGATCTCGATCAGCACCGACTGCTTGCCGTGCACCAGCACCGCATTGGTCTGCGGCGGCGAGCCCAGATGCACGTAGGCGACGTCGCGCAGGGTGATCGTCGCGTCGCCCACGGTCTTGATCGGCAGGTTGTTGAAGCTGTTGACCGCCTCGGGGCTGGAATTGGTCTCGACCAGGTAGTCGATCGCGCCGATCTCCTGGTCGCCGGCCGGCAGCACGACGTTCTGGTTGCCCAGCGCCCGGCCCACATCGGCCGCCGACAGGCCGTGCGCCTGCAGCTTGCTCTGGTCCAGGTCGACCTCGACGTTGAGCTGCGTGCCGCCATACGGGTTCGGGATCGCCGTGCCCGGCACGCTCACCAGCGCCGGACGGATCAGGTTGGACGTCATGTCCTGCACTTGCGCGCCGGTCATGCCGGTCGCCGAGACCTGCAGCGCCAGCACCGGCACCGAGGATGCGTTGTAGGAGAGGATCTGCGGCGGCGTCATCCCCGCCGGCATCTGCTTCAGCACGGTCTGCGAGATGGCGGTGATCTGCGCCTGCGCCGCGGCGACGTCGGTGCCCGGCTGGAAGAAGATCTTGACGATGCCGCGGCCGTATAGCGACTGGCTCTCGATGTGCTCGATGTTCTCGACCGTCGCCGTCAGCGCCCGCTCGTAATAGTAGACGACCCGCCCGGACATGTCCTGCGGCGTCAGCCCGCTATACGTCCAAACGACGGCCACCACCGGAATGCCGATGTTGGGAAAGATGTCGGTCGGCGTGCGAACGGCCGCGAGGCCGCCGAACAGCAGGATTAAGATGCTCATGACGACGAACGTCAACGGCCGCCGCAGCGCGACCACCACAATGGCATTCATCAATCGTCACTCCGGACGCAGGCAAGGCCAGGGGCTTTGCCCCTGGACCCCATTAAAGGCGAAGCCTTTAAAATCCATTTAATTTCCATGCCCTCGCGGCAAGTTTCGAGCCGTGAGAACAGAATCGGACCGCTTCGCGAAGCAAGAAAGCACCCGCCTGGATTCCAAACGGCAGCGATCTGGGGCCTCACGGCCGCGTCGTGCGAATGCACGCTCACGCGTGATGGGTCCAGGGCAGAGCCCTGGCCTTTCCCTCTCAGTCAAAATGCCACGCCTGGCTGCGTCACCGGGTCCGCAGCCGGCTCCGGACCAAGCCCCGGCGCCTCGGGTGTCCCGGTTGGCCGCGGTGAGCGGCTGGTCGCCAGCGTCAGCGGGTTGAATGGCAGCGTCTGGTCCTCGGTGGGCAGGTTGGGCGCGCCCCAGCCGCCGCCGAGTGCGGTGACGAGGCCCACCGACGCCTGCAGCAGCCGCGTCTCGATGCCGATCTGCACGATCAGCGCCGTGAGAGCCGTGACCTGCGCCACCACCGCGTTGAGGTAGTTGTCGAGCCCGCCGCGATACAGCGTCAGCGACTCGTTCTGCGCCCGCAGCGCTTGCTGCACCGCCTCGCGGCCCTGCTGCTCCTCGACCTGCAGCCGGCTGGTCAGCGCCAGCCCGTCCTCGACCTGCTGGAACGCCGCCAGCACGGTGGCGCGGTAGGCGTCGCGCGTCTGGGCGTATTGCGACCAGGTCTGCTGCAGCTCGGCCCGGCGCAGCCCGCCCTCGAACAGCGGCAGCATGGCGGTCGCGCCCACCGTCCACATCGAGTTGGCGAGGTCGCCGAGGTTGAAGCCGCCATCCTCGAAGCCGCCGACCGCGCTCAGCGTCACGCTGGGATAGAACGCCGCCCGCGTGACCCCGATCTCGGCGTTGGCGCTGGCCATCTCGCGCTCCGCGGCGGCGATGTCCGGCCGCCGCTGCAGCAGGTCGGACGGCAGCCCCGCCGGCACGTGCGGCGTGACGATCTTCGGGTCCGGCTCGGCCGCCAGCGCGAACCCGGTGGCCGGCACGCCGACCAGCACCGCGATCGCATGCTGCAGCACCGCGCGGTTGGCGACGACGTCGGTCTCCGTCGCCTCGGTCGAGGCGAGCTGGCTGCGCGCCCGGGCGACGTCGAGCCCGGAGGCGATCTTGGCCGCCTCGCGCATCGTCGTGATCCTCACCGCCTGAGCGTAGAAGGTCAGCGTCTGGCGCAGCACCGCGTCCTCGGTGTCTAGCCCGCGCAGCGCCATATAGTCGCCGGCGAGCTCCGCCTGCAGGCTCAGCCGAGCGGCGTCGAGGTTGGCCGAGCTCGCCTGCGCCAGCCGCTTCTGCGCCCGCGTGCGGTTGCTGATCGCCTGCCAGAAATCCGGCACCCAGCTCGCCGAGGCGTCGATGTCGTTGGACGACATGACGTTGCGCCCGGCGGTGGTCGCGCGGAACAGCCGGTGCTCGGACTGGCGGTTGTCGGTCAGGTCGCCGGCCAGGCTGACGGTGGGGAACAGTCCCGCCCGCGCCTCGGCGGCCAGGTCGCGCGCCTGCGTGTACTGCTCGGCGGCGGCCTGCAGGTCGGGGTTGTTGGCCGAGGCCTGCCGCTCCAGCCGGTCCAGCGTCGGGTCGCCGAACACCTGCCACCAGGGTCCGCGCGGCGCCAGGTCGGCCGGGCTCGCGACGGTGAACGGACCCGAGCCCTGCCAGCTCGCCGGCAGCACGAAGCGCGGCGGCTGGTAGGCCGGCGCCAGGTTGCAGCCGGCCACCCCGAGCGCCGTCGCCCCGGCCAGCAGCCGCCGCACCGCCCGCCTCGCCGTCC
>CAXUCZ010000030.1:0-1965 GCA_964249675.1 uncultured Acetobacteraceae bacterium
CTGCTGGTCAGCATGGCGGCGGTGGTCGCGCGGCGGCGGCTGGAGCGCGGGGTGCGGCTCAACCATCCCGAGGCGGTGGCGCTGATCAGCGACTTCGTCGTCGAGGGCGCGCGAGACGGGCGCAGCGTCGCCGAGCTGATGGAGGCGGGCGGGCAGGTGCTGACGCGCGAGCAGGTCATGCAGGGGGTCGCCGAGATGATCCATGACGTGCAGGTCGAGGCGACGTTCCCGGACGGCACCAAGCTGGTGACGGTGCATGAACCCATACGCTGAGGTGCTGGAGGCCGGAGCGGCGCCGGGCGAGGTGGTCACTCGGCCGGGGGAGATCGAGCTCAATGCGGGGGCTGAATTGCTGGTGCTGACGGTCGCCAACACCGGCGACCGGCCGGTGCAGGTCGGCAGCCACTACCATTTCGCCGAGACCAACCCGGCCCTGCGCTTCGACCGGGCGGCGGCGCAGGGGCGGCGGCTGGATGTCCCGTCCGGCGGCGCCGTCCGCTTCGAGCCGGGGCAGGAGCGCAGCGTGTCGCTGATCCCGATCGGCGGCGCGCGGCAGGTGTTCGGCTTTCGCGGCCAGGTGATGGGGCCGCTGGACGGTGGAGTGGCCGCCGCCGCGGCCGGGCCGTGAGACTCTCGCGCGCCGAGTATGCCGCGAGCTATGGCCCGACGGTGGGCGATCGGGTGCGGCTTGCCGACACCGCGCTGCTGATCGAGGTCGAGCGCGACCTGACATTGCCCGGCGAGGAAGCAAAATTCGGCGGCGGCAAGAGCGTGCGGGACGGGATGGCGCAGGGGCGGCTGACCAACGCTGAGGGCGCTGCCGACACGGTGATCACCAATGCGCTGATCCTGGATCACTGGGGCATCGTCAAGGCCGATATCGGGCTGATCGGCGGGCGCATCGCCTGCGTCGGCCGGGCGGGCAACCCGGATACCCAGCCGGGCATCGACATCCCTATCGGGCCGGGAACGGAGATCATCGCCGCGGAAGGCTGCATCGTCACCGCCGGCGGGGTGGACGGGCACATCCACTTCATCTGTCCGCAGCAGGTCGACGAGGCGCTGGGATCGGGCATCACCACCCTGGTCGGCGGCGGCACTGGGCCCGCGACCGGGACGGCGGCGACCACTTGCACGCCGGGGCCGTGGCACCTGGCGCGGATGCTGCAAGCGGGGGAGGCGCTGCCGGTCAACCTCGCCTTTGCCGGCAAGGGCAATGCGTCCACGCCGGCGGCGCTGGAGGAGATGCTGCGGGCGGGGGCGAGCTGCCTGAAGCTGCATGAGGACTGGGGCTCGACCCCGGCGGCGATCGAGTGCTGCCTGGGGGTGGCCGAGCGCTACGACGTGCAGGTGATGATCCATACGGACACGCTGAACGAGAGCGGCTTCGTCGAGGACACCATCGCCGCGTTCGCCGGCCGGACGATCCACGCCTACCACACCGAGGGCGCCGGCGGCGGCCACGCGCCGGACATCATGCGGGTCGCCGGCCTACCCTACGTGCTGCCGTCGTCGACCAACCCGACGCGGCCGTACACGCGCAACACCATCGACGAGCATCTCGACATGCTGATGGTGTGCCATCACCTCGACCGGCGGTTGCCCGAGGACATCGCGTTCGCCGAAAGCCGGATCCGGCGCGAGACGATCGCCGCCGAGGACATCCTGCATGACATCGGCGCGCTGTCGATGATCTCGTCGGACAGCCAGGCGATGGGGCGGGTCGGCGAGGTGATCATCCGGACCTGGCAGACGGCGCACAAGATGCGGGTGCAGCGCGGGCCGCTCGCCGGCGACGAGGGCGGCGCCGACAATGCGCGGGTCAAGCGCTACGTCGCCAAATACACCATCAACCCGGCGATTGCGCAGGGGCTGGCGCATGAGGTGGGGTCGGTAGAGGCGGGCAAGCTGGCCGACCTCGTGGTCTGGACGCCGGCGTTCTTCGGCGTGAAGCCGGACTTGGTG
>CAXUCZ010000030.1:1975-9931 GCA_964249675.1 uncultured Acetobacteraceae bacterium
CGCACGCGCTGATGGGCGACCCGAACGCCTCGATCCCGACGCCGCAGCCGGTGCATTACCGGCCGATGTTCGGCGCGCTGGGCGGGGCGCTGGCGGCGACCTGCGTCACCTTCCTCTCGGGCGCGGCGATGGAGGCGGATCTCGGCCGCACGCTCGGGCTGCGGCGGATGCTCTCTCCCGTGCGCAATACCCGCGGCGGCATCGGCAAGCGCTCGATGGTGCATAACGACGCGCTGCCGGTGATCGAGATCGACCCGGAGACCTACGAGGTGCGCGCCGACGGGGTGCTGCTCACCTGCGAGCCGGCCGAGGTGCTGCCGATGGCGCAGCGGTATTTCTTATTCTGAGAGGACGGCAGGTAAGGCAAGGGGCTTTGCCCCTTGACCCCATCAAAGGCGCAGCCTTTGAAATCCATTTGTTATCGATGGCCACACGAGAGACCGTCAGGGTGGAGAGCGACGTTCGATGGCTTCGCCAAGCAAGGCGACACAGGATGTGAGCCTGTTGAATTGGGGTCTGGGGCCGCGGGCCCCAGCGGGTCCAGGGCAGAGCCCTGGCCTTCCTTGATGCATGCGAGCGCCGTGCTGACTGCTGGCACTTGGGACCGTTGCCGCGAGGTCGACCGTCTGGTCGCCGACCACGACGACCGCCATCGGCGGCGCCTGTTGATGACTACCGAGAGCGGCGCGCGGCTGATGCTCGACCTGCGCGAGACGACGCGGCTCCGCGACGGCGACGGTTTGCTGGTGCAGGGCACGGACGACGTCGTGCGCGTGGTCGCGGCCCCCGAGGCGCTGCTGGCGGTGACGGCGCCGCAGCCTGCCGTGCTGCTGCGCCTGGCTTGGCACCTGGGCAACCGGCATTTGCCGGCGATGCTGGGCGCCGACCGGCTGCTGATCCGCGACGACCACGTGATTGCCGAGATGCTGCGCGGATTGGGCGCGACGGTCACCGCCGTGCTGGAGCCGTTCGACCCGGAGGGCGGCGCCTATGCGGGCCAGGCGATGCATCATCATGGCCATGGGCACGACGATGGGCATGACTGAGCCGGCGATGCTGCTGCGGCTGCTCGCCTGGTGCTCGCCGGCGTTTCCGACCGGCGGCTTCGCCTACAGCCATGGGCTCGAGTGGGCGGTGGAGGCGGGCGACGTGGCCGGTCGCGCCGGCGTCGTGGAGTGGCTCGGCGCCGTCGTCACGCATGGCAGCCTGTGGGGTGACTGCGTGCTGCTGCGCCACGCGGCACGGGCGGCGGATGACGGCGCGGCGCTGGCGAGGCTGGCCGAGCTGGGGGCGGCACTGGCGTCCTGCCGCGAGCGCCACGAGGAGACCTGCGCGCAGGGCGCCGCGTTTGCCCGCGCCACCGCCGCCTGGGCGGTGCTGCCGGACGCGTGGCGCCGCACGGCGGAGGCGGGATGGCCGCTGCCGGTGGTGGCCGGAGCGGCGTTGCGGCTGGCCGGCGTGGACGAGGACGAGGCCTGCCTGGCATGCCTGCAGGCGGCCTGCGCGAACCTCGTCTCGGCGGCGGTGCGGCTGGTGCCGCTCGGCCAGTCCGACGGGCTGCGGGCGCTGGCGGCGCTGGAGCCGGTGATCGCCGCCGCGGCCTCCGCGAGCCGGTCGGCGGGTCTGGACGAGCTCGGCGGATGCTGCCTGGCTGCCGACATTGCGGCGATGCGACACGAAACCCAGCAGACGAGGCTGTTCCGGACATGAGCGAGGCGTCGCAGGCGCGCCACAGCGATCACGGCCCGCTGCGCGTCGGCATCGGCGGGCCGGTCGGCAGCGGCAAGACGGCGCTGATGGAGGCGCTGTGTCGGCAGTTTCGTGATCGCTACGAGATCGCGGCGATCACGAACGACATCTATACCCGAGAGGATGCCGAGTTCCTCACCCGGGCAGGGGCGCTGCCGGCCGAGCGCATCCTCGGCATCGAGACCGGCGGCTGCCCGCACACCGCGATCCGCGAGGACGCGAGCCTCAACCTCGCCGGACTCGACGAGCTCAGCCGGCGGTTTCCGGCACTCGACCTGGTGTTGATCGAGAGCGGCGGCGACAACCTGGCGGCGACGTTCAGCCCGGAGCTCGCCGACCTTACGATCTACGTCATCGACGTCTCCGCCGGCGACAAGATCCCGCGCAAGGGCGGGCCAGGGATCACCCGGAGCGACCTGCTGGTGATCAACAAGACGGACCTCGCACCGCATGTCGGCGCCAGCCTGGCGGTGATGGAGCGCGACTCGAAGCGGATGCGCGGCGAGCGGCCGTTCGTGTTCAGCAATATCCGGGCGCAGGACGGCGTGAAGGCGATTGCCGACTTCGTCGAGGCGAAGGGAGGGCTTCTTTTTTGAAAAAAAGAAGCAAAAGACTTCTGCCCGTTTGGGTGTACGTTGGGCTTGTTGCCCGGACTATGGGCAGACATTTTTTCTTTTTTTAAAAAGAACCTTTGCTTGCCGAAAGGACGGCCGCCATGGACAACGTCCCGCACCCGCATACCCCTGCCCAGCGCGTCACCGCGGTGGAGCACTGGGGCGGTAAGCTGATCAAGCACGCCGAGCACGTCACCTACCTGGTGCTGGGGCTCATGCTGACCGTTGCGCTGGTGCTGGCGGTTGCCGGCGCGGCGCGGCTGCTGGTGGTCGGGCTTGGCGACTGGAGCGGCACGAACGCGATTTTCCATCTGATCGACCGGCTGCTGTTCGTGCTGATGCTGGTCGAGATCCTGCACACGGTGGGCGCCTCGTTCCGGTCCGGCACGCTGGTGTGCGAGCCGTTTCTCATCGTCGGCCTGATCGCCTGTATCCGGCGTATCCTGGTGATCACGCTGGAGACCTCGCAGGTCACCCAGCCGGAGCGCTGGTCGGGTGCGGATGCCGGGCTGTTCCACGCCTCGATGCTGGAGCTCGGCATTCTGGGCGGTCTGATCGTGGTGCTGGTCGGCTCGGTCTACGTCATCCGGATGTCGGAGCGTCAGGCGCGGCAGGCCTCCGGCTTGATCGATGCCGTCTGAGACGGCCTGGCTCGCCTGCCGGCTGACGCTCGAGGGGCCGCCGGATCAGTTGGGCGCGTTTGCGCTGGCAGCGGCGGGCTCGGCCGCCATTCCGTGGCTGCTCGACCCGGACGAGGAGGAGCAGCGACTGCTGGCGCCGATGGCGGCGATCGGGGCTGATGCGCGGGTGCTGGCCGCAGAGCTGCGCGACGCGGTGGTCGCGCAGGCCGAGCGGGCCGCCGGGCAGCGCCTTGGAGCGCTGTATCCGCTGGACCTCCATCGGCTGCTGCCGCTGCCGCTGGCGCTGCTGCGCGCCGGTCCGCGCGATCCGGCGAGCCGGGCCTGGCGGCGGCGGCACTGGGGCACGCCGCAGCCGCTGCGTCATGCGCGCCGGGTCGAGACGCGGGCGGGCCGGCTGGTCTACGACTGCTACGCCGCCGAGGCCGCGCCCGAGCCGGGGATGGCGCTGCTGCGGCGCGCCTGGCCAGAGCTCGCGATCACGCTGCGATCGAGCCTGCTGCCTGCCTGACGTGGCGCCATCGGCCGAGGCCGGCGCCGCCGGGCTCGAGCGGCGGCTTGCCGAGGCGGAGCGGCAGGACGACGCGCCAACCAGCCGATGGCTGGCCGAGTTTGCCGCCGAACTCGGGGCGGCGCTCGAGCGGCTCGCCGGCGAGGTGGCGATCGAGCGGCGGGCGGATTGGCTGGTGCTCGCCTCGCGGCTGGTGCTGCTGCGCTCGCGCGCCGCCTGGATGGCGGAGGACGCGGCGCCGGCCGCCGCGGCTCCGACGGTCATGACGGCGACCAGCCTGCCGGCGGCGGCGTGGCTGGAGGCGCGCCCGATGCTCGGCTACGACGTGTTCGCCCGGCCACCGCGGAACGAGCCGCGCAGCCACTCCTATTTCGGATTGATGCAGGCCTGCCTCGAGCTGCTGCGAGCGCCCGTGGGCGCCGTCCAAGCCAACGCCGAGCCTCGCCCAGCGCTGTGGCGCGTTGCCGATGCGCTTGGCCGCATCCGGGCTTTGGTCGAGCAGCATGCTGCAGGGGCGCCGCTCGCGGCGTTCCACCCGCCGGAGGCGCGGCACGGCGTCGCGGCGCGCGCGGTAGTCGCCAGCACGCTGCTGGCCGCGCTGGAGCTGACACGCGATGGGTCGGTGAGCCTCGATCAGACGACAAACTTTGGTGAGATCCGCCTGCTGCCGCGGAATGGCGAGACCGTGTAGCAAGCCAAACGCCAGGCGAGGCGCCTTGCCTGGGCCCGCGGCCCCGGCGGAATCCGGAGGCAGAGCCTCTGGCCTTCCTTAGACGAGATATGCGGCGTCCGGCCCGTCCGGCACGATGCCGGTGGGATCGAGCCAGGGATGGCTGAGATAGTAGTGCCGCTTGATGTGGCCGTAATCGATGGTCTCGCGCACGCCCGGGGTCGCGGCGAGGCGGCGGGCATAGGCGTGCAGCGCGGGGTAGTCGGCGAGGCGGCCGCGATTGCATTTGAAGTGGCCGTGATAGACGGGGTCGAAGCGCACCAGCGTCGTGAACAGGCGCCAGTCCGCCTCGGTGACCACGCCGCCGACGAGGGTGGGGGCGTTGCGCAGCCGCGCCTCCGCCCAGTCCAGCGTGGTGAACAGCGCCTCGACCGCCTCGTCATGCGCCGACTGGGTCTTGGCGAAGCCGGCGCGGTAGACGCCGTTGTTGACGTCCTCATAGATGCGGGCGTTGACGGCGTCGATTTCCGACCGCAGCGCCTCGGGGTAGACGTCGCCGGCCAGGCCGTCGGCGCCAGCGCCGACCGAGTTGAAGGCACTGTTGAACATGCGGATGATCTCGGACGATTCGTTGCTGACGATCGTCTGGGCAAACTTGTCCCACAGCGCCGGGACGGTGACGCTGCCCGAGTAGGCCGGGTCGGCGCGGCGATAGACCTCGTGCAGCGCGCGGGCGCCGCCGGGGTCGGCGATCACCCCCTCGCCGGGCTCAAAGGTCCAGCCCTGCTCGCCCATCAGCCAGTGGGTGACCGACAGGCCGATGATGCCGGTGAGACCCTTGAGGCGGCGCAGGATCAGCGTGCGGTGCGCCCAGGGGCAGGCGAGCGAGACATACAGATGGTAGCGGCCGGGCTCGGCGGGAAAACGGGCGTCGCCGATCCGGGCGCGAAAGCGGCTCGGCGCCCGGTCGAAGCTGCCGGTCGGCGCGTTCGCCACCTCCTGGGTCGTGTGCCAGACGCCATCGACCATCTTGCCCATCGTCTCTCCGATCGCCGCGCGCAGCTGCGGCAAATGATTGTCAAGCCGGCGGCACGAGCCTGAACACGTGGCGCAGGATGTTCGAGGTGCAATGACGCATCGGCCTGCTCGCCGCCGCGGCTTGCCTTTGAAAGCCGCCTGCGGCACGCAGGCCCATGAGCGACCTTGTGCCGATCCGCCGCGCCCTCGTCTCGGTCTCCGACAAGGATGGCCTGGTCGCCTTGGGCCAGGCGCTGCACGGCGGCGGCGTCGAACTCGTGTCGACCGGCGGGTCGGCGCGGGTGCTGCGCGAGGCGGGACTGCCGGTTCGCGAGGTCAGCGAGGTCAGCGGCTTTCCCGAGATGCTGGACGGGCGGGTGAAGACGCTGGTGCCGCAAATTCATGGCGGCATTCTCGGCCGGCGCGACCTGCCGGCGCATCTTGCGCAGATGGCCGAGCATGGCATCGCGCCGATCGACCTCGTGGTGGTCAACCTCTACCCGTTCGAGCGGACGGTGGCGGCGGGGGGCGACTACGACGCCTGCGTGGAGACGATCGACATCGGCGGCCCGGCGCTGATCCGTGCCGCGGCGAAGAACCATGCGGACGTCGCGGTGCTGAGCGATGCGGCGCAGTATGACGGGCTGCTGCAGGAGGTGTCGTCGCTGGGCGGCACGACGCTGGCGCTGCGGCGGCGGCTGGCCGGCGAGGCGTTGGCGCGCACGGCGGCCTATGACGCGGCGATCGCCGACTGGTTTTCGCGCCAGCAGGGCATCGTCTTTCCGCCGCGCCTGGTTGTCGCCGGCGAGCTGCGCCAGGCGCTGCGGTATGGCGAGAACCCGCATCAGGCGGCTGCCTTCTACATCGGTGGCGCCGAGCGGCCGGGCCTGGCCAGCGCGCGCCAGGTGCAGGGCAAGGCGCTGTCGTACAACAACCTCAGCGACACCGACGCGGCGTTCGAGTGCGTCGCCGAGTTCGCGCCGCCGACCGTCGTCATCGTCAAGCACGCAAATCCCTGCGGCGTCGCCTCGGCGGCCGACCTCGCCACCGCCTGGGAACGCGCGCTCGCCTGCGACCCGGTCTCGGCGTTCGGCGGCATCGTCGCCGTCAACCGCATGCTCGACGCGGCGACGGCCGAGCGCATCGCGGCACTCTTCACCGAGGTGATCGTGGCGCCGGATGCGAGCGACGCGGCGATGGCGATCCTGGCGCGCAAGAAGAACCTGCGGCTGCTGCTCACCGGCGGGTTGCCCGACCCGACGGCGCCGACGATGGCGGTGAAGAGCGTCGCCGGCGGCTTCCTGGCGCAGTCGGCGGATCGCGGCCGCGTCACCCGCGCGACGCTGCGCACGGCGACGCGCCGCGCGCCGAGCGAGGCGGAGCTCGATGACCTGCTGTTCGCCTTCACCGTCTGCAAGCACGTGAAGTCGAACGCCGTCATCTATGCGCGCGACGCGGCGACGGTCGGCATCGGCGCCGGGCAGATGAGCCGGGTCGACAGCGCCCGCATCGCCGGCTGGAAGGGCGGCGAGGCAGTGCGCGGCGCGGTCGCGGCGTCTGACGCGTTCTTCCCGTTCGCGGACGGGCTGGAGGCGACGATCGCGGCCGGGGCGACGGCGGTGATCCAGCCGGGCGGGTCGATGCGAGACGAGGAGGTGATCGCAGCGGCGGACAGAGCAGGAATCGCCATGGTGCTGACCGGGATGCGGCACTTTCGACATTAGTGCTGCCGGAAAGGCCAGGGGCTTCGCCCCCGGACCCCATTAAAGGCAGAGCCTTTAAAATCCATCCTATGTCCGTTTTCAACGGTCGAGGGCGGTAGGATACCCCCCTCAAGGCTCCAAACGATCCGGGGTCTGGGGCCTCAGGCCCCAGCGGTGTCCAGAGGCGGAGCCTCTGGCCAACTGATGCAAACGCGACGCAGTCTCATTGCGTGGACGACTTGATAAATCAGGCGTTCCTGCCAGATTTCCTGGCATGCGCGCCTTCAATGATCTTGCCGAAAACGAAGTGTTGGCCCTCGCGATCAGCAACGAGGAGGAGGACGGCCGCATCTACGCCGACATCGCCGAGGGGCTGCGTCAGGACTTTCCCGACAGTGCCGCGATGTTCGCCGAGATGGCCGAGGAGGAGAGTGGTCACCGGCGGGCGCTGCTTGATCTCTATGTGCAGAAGTTCGGCAGCCACATTCCGCTGGTCCGTCGGGCCGACGTGAACGGCAACCTGCAGCGCAAGCCGGTCTGGCAGATGCGGCCGCTGCGCATCGAGACGATGCGCAAGCAGGCCTGGCAGATGGAGCAGGAGGCGAGCCGGTTCTATCGTGCCGCGGCCCAGCGCTCGACCGACGCCGCGGTCCGCAAGCTGCTCGGCGACCTGGCCGAGGCGGAGACGCAGCACGCCCGCGCGGCCGACAACGCCGAGGATCGCAACCTGACCGGCGGCAAGCGGGAGAGCGAGAACGAGGTGGCGCGGCGGCGCTTCGTGCTGCAGGTGGTGCAGCCGGGTCTGGTCGGCCTGATGGATGGCTCGGTGTCCACCCTGGCGCCGGTGTTCGCCGCGGCGCTGGCGACGCAGTCGACCTGGAGCACGTTCCTGGTGGGGCTCGCGGCCTCCATCGGCGCGGGCATCTCGATGGGGTTCGCCGAGGCGCTGTCCGACGATGGCAAGATCTCCGGCCGCGGCACGCCGCTGCTGCGCGGCGTCGTTTGCGGCTTGATGACGGCGCTTGGCGGCATCGGCCACACGCTGCCGTTCCTG
>CAXUCZ010000030.1:9941-15882 GCA_964249675.1 uncultured Acetobacteraceae bacterium
AGGGTAACTCCTTGCCGGCCATTCATCACCTGATCAAAGACGCGCTGGCGCTCGCTATGGTCGTCGTAATTGTCGAGCTGGCGGTGATCTGCTGGATCCGCTGGCGCTTCATGGCGACGCCGCCGCTGCGGGCGGCGGCGCAGATCGGGCTCGGTGGTGCGCTGGTGTTCGGTGCGGGCATCCTGATCGGCAGTTCGTAAGCCGCCGCCGGGCATCGCCCCTCACCTCCATCAGGGCGACGCCTTCCTAGCCGGAGGTGATAGTCGGCTCGTGCGACACCGGGAAGTTCACCGAACGGGCAATGAAGCACTTGGCGTGGGCCGTGCCGTGCAGCCGCGTCGCGTCACGCCTGTCCGAGCCAGGGCCGATCGTGACGACCGGCCGCAGGATCACCGCCGCAAACTGGCCGGCGCCGTGCCGTTCCTCGACCATCAAGCCAACGGCATGGTCCTCGTAGGCGAGCACGACGACGCCTGCCTCGGCGCACAGATGGAGATACCACAGCTGATGGCAGGCTGAGAGCGATGCCACCAGCAGGTCCTCAGGCGTCCACCGGCCGGGATCGCCGCGAAAGCCCGGGTCGGACGAGCCGAGCAGCGCCGGTTTGCCCGCGGCTTCGAGCCGGTAGCTGCGGTCATAGGCGGTGTAGGCGCTGGTGCCGGCGCCGGTGTTGCCCGTCCACTCGAGCGCGACCTCGTAGCGGTGCTGCCGAACGGTCACGGCTCGCCGGCCAGCAGTGTCGCGCGGGCCTCGATTTGCGCCCGGACAGCCGCAAGGCAGGCGCGCAGCTGATCGACCTCAGCCAGCATCGTCGAGCCGGAGAGGGCGGCCAGCAGCGAGCGGACATACTCGGCGTGGCCGACCATGGCCTCATCGCACTCGGCAAGGCGTGCGAGCGTCGCTGCCTCGCGGCGGAAGCGTTGGGTCATGCGGTCCGCCTCCGGCACCGGCAAGGCACGAACGCTGCCCTCCAGCGCGCCGAGCTCGGCGCCGAGCGCCTCCAGGGTCTGCGCACCCAGTAGGGCGGCCGCGTCGGGTCGCGGCTTGTCGCGCGAGGGCGGCGGCAAGTGCTCGCGGCGGTAGGCGGTCTCGGCCGCGGCGACGGTGGCGCGGGCGGCGCCGAGAATGTCGCAGATGCGGGCGCGGATGAGCAGGTCGTCGGCACGGAGCTGGTTCTCGGCACGGTAGAAGTTGTAACCCCAGCCGTGGAACAGATTGGTCGCGAGGCGGCGGAGCGCGCTCGCCTCGTAGAATTCGGCCATCAGGATTGACTGCTGGACCACGGGCTCGCGATCGGGACAGGGGTGGGGACGGCTCGGCTCGGGGCGTGGGCGCCGCCGAGGCCGGCGTCGATGCCGGCGTAGGTGCCCATCTGGGCGCCGCCGATCTGGAAGGCGACGCCGGCGGCGGCGTTGGGGGCGGAGACCAGGCCGCGCTCGGCCATCTGCAGCGCCAGGTAATAGCGCACCGCCTCGATCGGCGAGAGGCCCAGCGCCTGCAGCGAGATCAGCTCGCGCATCCGCTGGTCGCGCGGCAGGATGAGGATCTTCAGGTCGTTCAGCAGGATGCCGTAGACGCGCAGGAAGTCGGTCAGGTGCGCTTTGACGCCCTCGCGCAGCTCGTTGATGTGCTCGTTGATGTGCTCGAGCCGGGTGACTTGCACCACCTGGTTGATCGCCTGCTCGATGGCGGGTCCGGCGTAGTCGGCGATCTCCTGGGTGTCGATCACGGTGCCGGTGAAGGGCAGGTGGGTGATCAGGGAGAGCGCGGCCTCCTTGGTGTCGACATGGATGTAGTAGTCGGCCTGGTAGGAGACCTCGGCCATCTCGGCGCTGGTGGCGATGCCGCTGGAGCGGACCAGCAGCTTGGAGCGGTTGATGTAGATGACCTCGTAGACCCAAGGGGAGGTGCCGCCAAAGAAGCCCTGCACGATCGAGCCGACGATCGGCTTGTCGGGGGTGACGAGGGCGTATTGGCCGGTCTCGTAGACCTGCAGCACGGCGCCGCGGGACTTGAGGATGCAGAAATGGTTGCTCTCGACGGTGAGCAACGAGCCCGAGACGATGCTCTCGTCGACGATCTTGATGGCGACGTTCTTGGTGCCGAGCATGTCGGTGCCGTCGCGGTTCAGTGCCGTAATGACCTGGCGGGTCAGGGCCATCGCTTGCCTCCGGTTGCCGCGCGGCGGTGAACTGCGGCGCGTGCCTCGCCGTTACTCCCGCCATGACAATTCCGAAAGCCATTCTGTTCGATACCTTCGGCACCGTGGTCGACTGGCGGGGCAGCCTGATCGCGCTCGGCGAGGCGTTCCGGCCCGGCGCCGACTGGGCCGGCCTCGCCGATGCGTGGCGGGCGGCGTATGCGCCGACGATGCAGGCGGTGCGCCGCGGCGAGCGGCCGTGGGCGCGGCTGGAGGTGCTGCAGCGGGAGTCGCTGGCGGGGCTGGCGCCGCGATTTGGCTTGGCGTTGACCCCCAAGGAGCTGGACGTGGTGAACGGGTTCTGGCGGCGGCTGCAGCCGTGGCCGGACGCGGTGCCGGGTCTCAAGCGGCTGCGCGAGCACTGCATCATCGGGCCGCTGTCGAACGGCGACACGGCGCTGCTGGTCGGCATGGCGCGCGGGGCCGGGCTGCCGTGGGACACCGTGCTGGGCAGCGACGTGTTCGGTCACTTCAAGCCGGACCCTGAAACCTATCTCGGCGCGTGCCGGCTGCTGGCGCTGGCGCCGGGCGAGGTGATGCTGTGCGCGGCGCATAACGGCGACCTAGCCGCGGCGCAGCCGCATGGAATGTTAACGGCGTTCGTTGTGCGGCCGACCGAGCATGGCCCCGGCCAGACGACGGACCTTCGGCCGGAAGGCGATTGGACATACAGCGTCGATAGTATTGACGCCTTGGCTGACTGTCTCAGCAAGGCAAGCGCTTCTTTTTGAAAAAAGAAGCAAAAACTTTTATCCCGCGCTGTCGCGTTTTAGCCGAAGGCTCAACGTAATAGATCAAAAGTTTTTTGGTTCTTTTTTTCAAAAAAGAACCGCTTGCTTATTCGTGCCGGAACGTCACCACCAGAACGTCCCGGAACGCCGGCTTGGTGGGATCGAGCGGCACCACGGCGGTGACGCCGTGCAAGACGCGGTGGTCGTCGACCAGGGCGGCGTCGAGCGGCTCGGTCAGGGTGAAGCGGCCGACCTCGGCGCGGGCGTTGTCGTGGATGGCGGTGACGCCGCTGGCGATGTTCTCGCGACGGATCAGCAGCACCAGCACCCAGTCCACGCCGTCCCGGTGCAGGCCTTCCGGGGTGGGTTGGCCGAGCGTGCCGGCGGCGGTCTCGATGCGGAACTGGTGCAGCTCGACATGCCAGATCTTGGGGCGCTGGCTCGGCGAAGTCAGGCTGTCGAACAGCGCGTGGCAGGTGCGCAGGATGGCGAGCAGCGCCGGGTGGGCAGCGAGCGCCGGCTCGACGGGCTCGAACCAGCGGGCGATGCCGCCATTCAGGGCGTTATAGTCGCGGCTCTGATAGTGCGGCTGGTGCGGCTTGCGGCGCTCGCCGGCCGGGTCGGCGGCGAAGGCGGCGAAGCGGCGGCGGCGGTAGCGGCCGCCATCGGCCATGTAGGTGTCCAGGCCGAGCTCGTCCCAGCTGGCGGCGAAGCCGGCGAAGTCGGCCAGGCCGTTGGCCTCAAGGGCGGCGCGCATCTGCGGCGCGTGGACGAAGGCGTAGCCGTCCCGGGCAAGCGGGGCGGCGAAGGGCGGGACAAGCGTCACTGCGTGTGGCCCAGGGCTGAGGGGGGCGGCGAGGCGATCAGCGTCTCGTCGGACGGCGCGTCCTCGTTGGCGCCGCGGCGCGGCTGGGCGAGCGCGAGGGGGCGGACGGGCGGCGTCGGCAAAGGCAGGGCTTGCTGGATCGGCACGGCGAGGCGGATGCCGAGCTCGCCGAAGCGGCGGAACAGGCGGCGGTTGAACTCGCGCTGCACGCCCCAGCGGCCGCCATCGGTGCAGGGGATCTGGCCGACGATGGTGACGCCCTGGCCTTCGACCTTGTCGACGCCCCACAGGGCGAAGTCGTTCAGGATCATCGCCTCGTAGGCAGGCTCGGCGCGCAGGTCGCGGGCGATGTCGACCAGCGCGTCGGCGGCGGCGTCGCTGTCCTGGTCGGCGGCGATGGTGACGCTGACGGCGGCGTTGCCCTGGCCGCGATTGCTGTTGGTGACAGTGCTGACCGAGCTGAACGGGATGATGTGCACCGAGCCGTCGCCGGCGCGCAGGCGAATGGTTCGGATGGACAGCGTCTCGACCACGCCCGACAGGCCGGCGAGGGTGACGGTGTCGCCGACCTGCATGGCGTTCTCCAGCAGCAGGAAGATGCCGGTGATGAAGTCCTGCACCAGCTTCTGCGAGCCGAAGCCGATGGCGACGCCCAGGATGCCGGCGCCGGCCAGCAGAGGGGCGATGTTGACGCCGATCTCGGACAGCGCGGTGAGGCCGAAGATGATCAGCAGGGCCACGAACAGCGCGGTGCGGATGATCGGCAGCAGGGTGCGGATGCGGGCGAGGCGGACGAGCTGTCCGTCGCGGGCGAGCTGGGCCTGCTGGCGGTCGAAGCCGACGTTCATCGCCTCCCACAGAGCGACGGCGAGCAGGGCGGCGACGGCGATGGTGAAGCTGGCGGAGACGATGTGGGCGCCGAGGCGGCTGCGCTGCAGCCAGCTGAGCGCGTGCACGCCCCAGGCTTCCAGCAGGACGAGGCCGGCGAGGATGGAGAGCAGGACGCTGAGGCCGCGGCGCACCAGGCCGTAGGTGTGGTTGGCGCGACGCTCGATGCCGGGATAGCGGTCGGCGAGCTCCGGCGAGACGCGGAACAGCCGGTCGAGCAGGCCGAGGGCGACGATGCCGATCAGCCTGGCGCCGAGCAGCACCGCCGAGGTGAGCAGGAACAGGCGCCAGATCTTGCTGTAGCCGTCGCGCACCTCGGCGGCCCAGACCACCCACAGCGCCATGATGTAGAAGATGGCGATGATGTGCCACACCGCGGCGAGACGGTTCTGCAGCTGGGCGAGCAGGCCGGCGCGGCCGGCGCGGGCGTGGATGCGCTTGGCGACCGGGGCGCGGACCTGCAGCACGATCACCACCAGGAAGAGGTGGTCGACCAGGAAGATGAGCTTGAGCAGCGCCGCCTGGGCCGGCGCCGGCAGGCCGTAGAGCTGGCAGATGGCGGTGATGCCGATGCCGAAGGCGGCGACGGCGGCCAGCCGCCGCACCCAGCGCACGGCGTAGGCGGCGGCCTTGTCGGTCATCCGGACCAGGCGCAGGCGCGGCGCGTCGGGCGAGACGACCATGCGGGCGAGGGTGGTGGCGAGGCGGCAGATCACGTAGGCGTCGATGGCGGCGAGCAGCACCAGGCGGGTCACCGGCTGGTCGGCGAACTCCGCGCCGCCGACCGCGACCGCGGCGAAGACGCCGAGCGGGATCAGGTCGAGCACCAGGCGGAGCAGCACGAAGGGCAGGCGGGCGAGCCCGTGCCAGGCGCGGTCGAGCCGCAGATGGCCTTGTTGCCGCTGCTCGGCCAGGTCGCCGCCGAGCATCGGCTCGTCCTCAACGGCATCGTGATGGTCGAGGGCGCCGCTCGGCGCGCGGTCGGCGATCAGGCCGATCGGGCAGCGCAGCAGGCGGATGCAGAGCGCCTCGGCCAGGCCCGCCGCCAGCAGCGCCAGCGCGACGTGCCAGGCGGTGGCGAGCAGCAGGGCGCGCCGGGCGGGGTCGGCGGCCAGCCCGGCGAGCCAGCGCCAGGCGAGCGGGAAGTTGGCGAAGGTGCGGCCGAACGCGTCGGCTTGCCTGGTCAGGTTGCCCGCACCGGCGGAGACCTGCAGCAGCAGCTCCGCGCCGAGGCTGTCGGGGGCGAGCGGAAGGGCGGGCTTGGGCGGCGGGGCGGCGGCGGGCGCGGTCTTGGCC
>CAXUCZ010000031.1:0-15493 GCA_964249675.1 uncultured Acetobacteraceae bacterium
GGTCCAGGGGCAAAGCCCCTGGCCTTCCTTCCCGGAGGCGCCATGCTGGCCCTGACCATGGGCGACCCGGCCGGCATCGCAGGCGAGATCACCGCCGGCGCCTGGGCCCGCCTCCGCTCGACGGGCCCTGCGTTCGTCATGCTTGGCGATGTCGACTGGCTGCGCCGCTTTGGACCTGTGCAGGTGGTCGGCTCAGCGCTGCAGGCGCAGGCGGCGTTCGCCGGCGCGATGCCGGTGCTGCCGGTCGCCCTGCAGGCGCCGGTCACGGCCGGCGCGCCGGACAGCGCCAACGCGCCGGGCATCATCGCCAGCATCGAGCGGGCGGTCTCCCTGGCGCGTGCGGGCGAGGTCGAGGCGGTGGTGACCAACCCGATCAGCAAGGCGGTGCTCACCCGCGCCGGCTTCCCGCATCCCGGCCACACCGAGTTCCTCGCCGCGCTCACGGGTGCCGCCGGCCGCGAGGTGATGATGCTGGCCGCGCCGATGCTGCGGGTGGTGCCGGTGACGATCCACGTCTCGCTGCGCCGCGCCCTGGCGTTGCTGAACACCGAGGCGATCGTCGCCGCCGGCCGCACCACGGCCGCGGCGCTGCGCCAGGATTTCGGCATCGCCGCGCCGCGGCTCGGCGTCGCCGGCCTCAACCCGCATGCCGGCGAGCAGGGCACGATGGGCGACGAGGAGCGCACGCTGATCGAGCCGGCCATCGCCATCCTGCGCGCCGACGGCATCGACGTGCGCGGCCCCTATCCGCCGGACACGATGTTCACCGCGCCGGCCCGCGCCGGCTACGACGCCGCGCTGTGCATGTATCACGACCAGGCACTGATCCCGCTGAAGACGCTCGACATCGTGCACGGCGTCAACGTGACCCTCGGCCTGCCGATCGTGCGAACCTCACCCGACCACGGCACGGCGTTCGACATCGCCGGCCAGGGGATTGCCGATCCGTCGAGCCTCATCGCAGCGTTGCGGCTGGCGGCGTCGATCGCCGCCCATCGAAAGGGAGTGACATGACGCGGCTGCGGCTCGGCGTGAACATCGACCACGTGGCAACGGTGCGCAACGCCCGCGGCGGCGCTCATCCAGACCCGCTCGACGCGGCGTTGGCGGCGGTCGCCGCCGGCGCCGACGGCATCACGCTGCACCTGCGCGAGGACCGGCGCCACATCCGCGACGACGACCTCGCCCGCATCGCCGCCGGGATCACGGCGCCGATCAACCTCGAGATGGCCGCCACCGCCGAGATGCTGGCGCTCGCCGTGCACGCCAGGCCGCACGCCGCCTGCATCGTGCCCGAGCGCCGCGCCGAGGTGACGACCGAGGGCGGCCTCGACGCCGCCGGGCAGACGGCCAGCCTGCGCCCGATCGTCGCCGGGCTCGCCGCCGCCGGCATCCGCGTGTCGCTGTTCATCGATCCGGATCCGGCCCAGGTCGCCGCCGCCGCTGCCCTCGGCGCGCCGGTGGTTGAGCTGCATACCGGCGCCTACGCGCATGGCAGGGCAGGCGAGCTCGCCCGCCTCGCCGAGGCCGCTCGCCAGGCCGCCGCCGCCGGGCTCGAGGTGCATGCCGGCCACGGCCTGACCTTCGACAATGTCGGCCCGGTCGCCGTCCTGCCTCAGCTGGCCGAGCTGAACATCGGCCACTTCCTGATCGGTCAGGCCATTCTCGACGGCCTCGCGCCGACGATCCGGCGCATGCGCGCGCTGATGGACGCGGCGCGCGCGTAAACAAGCGCAGAAGGGCCAGGGCTCTGCCGAGACCGCTGCGGCGCGCGGCTGCGGACCCATGGCGAGTGGGACGACGCGCTCGCCATGCTATCCATTCCTCGAGGTGAGGCCCGCCGGCGGCGGCCCTGACAATCTTGCCCATGGGCAAGATTTGCATAACGCATTGATAACAAACACTCTACACTGACAATAGTGGGGCGGCTCGCCCGAGCCGCGTCACGCCGACCATCCCGAAATCTTGCTGTATTTCGCCTAAAGGAAGGATTTTGCGGCCTATCCGCCCCGGCGGACCAGGGCAGGGCTCCGGCCTTCCCCGGACTGGCGGCTGCGATTGTGGACCCGGCCAGGCAGAGTTGATACGCCCCAGCCAGGGCGGCGACCTCGGCGCCGAGTCGTCCGGAGTGTCGCTTTCGCATGGATCGCCTGCTCGGCCACGGGTTTGACGTTGCGGTCCGGCACTTGCTCGGCGGCCTGCACCTGATGCTCTGGCCGGTCGGCATCGTCATCTCCGTCGTCGTCAGCCTGCACGTGCTGCTAACCAAGCGCGACATCGGCTCCGCCGTCGGGTGGGCTGGCCTCGTCTGGATCTGGCCCTATTTCGGCGGCGTCCTCTACTTCCTCCTCGGCATCAATCGGGTGCGCCGCCGCGCCCGCAAGCTGCGCGGTCCCGAAGGCGCCAACGAGCAGCAGGCCGAAGCGGCAGCCCGGCCCGACAACCACCTCTCGCCGCTGGAGGTCGCCGCCCGCACCATCACCCGCCGCCCGGCGCTCGCCGGCAACCAGATCGCCATGGTCAGCGACGGCGACGAGGCCTACCCGGTGATGCTGGCCGCGATCAAGGCCGCCAAAACCTCGATCGCGCTGTCGACCTACATCATGCGCGACGACGCCGCCGGCGGCCGCTTCATCGACGCGCTGAGCGCGGCGCAGCAGCGCGGCGTCGCCGTGCGGGTGCTGCTCGACGGCATCGGCAGCGGCTATTTCCGCTGCCCTGCCGCCACCCGTCTGGCGGCCCAGGGCGTGCCGGTCCGCCGCTTCATGCACTCGCCGCTGCCCTGGCGAATGCCGTTCCTCAACCTGCGCACCCACAAGAAGGTCCTGGTGATCGACGGCTGCGTCGGCTTCACCGGGGGGATGAACATCGCCTACCAGAACATGGTCGCCCGCAACCCGCCGAACCCGGTGCGCGACACCCATTTCCGCGTCGCCGGCCCGGTGGTCGGCCAGCTCATGGAAGCCTTCGCCGAGGATTGGAACTTCGCCTCCGACGAGACCCTGGAGGGCGACGCCTGGTTCCCCGACATCGAGGAGGCCGACACGTCGGAGCCGACCGGCACCGCCAGGATCGTGACCTCGGGCCCAGACGCCGACCTCGAGAAGATCGAGATGATCGTGCTCGCCGCGCTCGCCTGCGCCCGCCGCTCGGTGCTGCTGATGACGCCCTATTTTCTCCCAGAGGAGCGGCTGATCACCTCGCTTGCCCTGGCCGCCATGCGCGGCGTGGCCGTCGACATCGTCATTCCTGCGCAGAGCGATCATCGCATGGTGGACTGCGCGACGCGCGCCAATGTCGGCCCGCTGCTCGACCAGGGCTGCCGCCTGTGGCGCAGCGGCCCGACCTTCGACCACAGCAAGCTGCTCGTGCTGGACGGCGAGTGGTGCCTGCTGGGCAGCCAGAACTGGGACATGCGCAGCTTCCGGCTGAACTTCGAGCTCGACATGGAGGTTTACCACAGCGACCTCGCCCGCCGGATCGAGGCGCACATCAACGGCCGCCGCACCGGCCCGATCACCCGCGAGGAGATCGAGGGCCGCCCGCTGCCGCTCCGGGTCCGCGACGCCGCGATCCGGCTGATGCTGCCTTACCTTTAAGCGAAGAAAGGCCAGGGCTTTGCCCTGGACCCGCTGGGGCCGGAAGGCCCCAGACCCCGGCCCTTGGAGTTCGAACCCGCTCTTTCTTGCTTTTTGGCGAAGCCGATCAATCCTGCTTCCAACTGCGCTGAACTCGCCGGGTAGCCACGAACAAGAAATGGATTTTAAAGGCTTCGCCTTTGATGGGGTCCAGGGGCAAAGCCCCTGGCCTTCCCCCCTTAGAAACAGCTCGCTGTCAGGTTGCCGGCCAGGTTCACCCCGACGCGTGCTGTCGTCAGCAGCGCCTGCAGGGTCGTGGCTTCCTGCCGCGCGAACCGGCCGCGGGTCACCAGCACCGCTCCGGGATGGCGGCGCAGGAAGCCTGCGAGGTCGCGTTCAGCCAGGATGCGCGGATGCAGGATGCGTTGCATCAGGGCGAACTCGGCGGTGCCAGGGTCTGCCGCGGTCGGCAGCACGCGGTAGATCGGGCGTTCGCCCAGCCGTGGCTCGGCATAGATCAGTCCCAGCCCGGTGGCGCCGCCGAGCAGCAGCGGTCCGCCGCACCGGGCGTCCGTCGCCGCCAGCCGCGCCGCTGCCGGCCAGTCTTCGGTGAGGGCGCGATGGCCGTCCATCCAGGCGAGCAGCAGCACGATGGCGGTCGGCGCCAGCGCCAACGCCCGACGAGACGGCGTTCTCTGCACCATCACGGCGCGCGCCAGCAGCAGGCAGAGCGGCAGGCTCAGCCAGGCGCCCACCCGCGACAGCAGCATCGGCCGCCAGAGGCTGGCGCCAAGCAGCAGCAGGCAGAACAGGGCCGGGATCAGCACCAGCACGCCCAGCGCCGCCCGGTCGAGGCGCCAACGCCCGGCCGCCGCCGCCAACACCAGCAGCAGAGCAGCGCCGCCCAGCGTCGCCGCGGCGCCGTCGGTCACGCCGGGACGGAGCAGCAGGTCCATGCAGAAGACGCGCACCGATTGCGCCGAGGGCATATCGATCCAGGCGATGTTGGCCGAGCGATACTGGCCGAGCGCCCAGCTGACCGGCGCGGCCAGCGCCAGGCTCACGACCAGCCCGGCGCCGCCCCAGAGCGCGGCCTGCCGGCGCGGGATCGGCCGCGTCGTCGCCAGGTCCAGCCCGATCGCGGCGGCGCAGGCGGCCAGGAAGATCAGCGACGTATCATGCGCGAGCACCGTGCCGATGGCGGTCAGGACAAACATCCCGCGCCATCCCCAGGCCGCCATGCCGGCGCCGCGGCCGCGTGCCTGTGCGGCGATCGAGAGCAGCACCAGGCCGTCCAGCAAGCTGGTCAGCGCATACGGCCGAGCCTGCTGGGCAAACATGATTGCCGCCGGGTTGATCGCTGCGACCAAGCCGGCGAGCAGCGCCGTCGGGCGGTCGATCAGCTGACGGCCAAGCGCGTAGACCACCAGCACGCCCAGGGTGGACAGCAGCGCCGAGGGCAGGCGCACGGCGATGACGGACGATCCCGCGAGCGCCATCCAGCCATGCAGCACCAGGTAGTAGCCGGGCGGGTTGGTCTCGATCCGGGCGCCGGCGCCGAGCAGAAAGCCGGGGCTCAGCCGCGACCAGTAGACGGAGAACAGCTCGTCCTCGAACAGCGGGTTGCGGCCAAGCCAGGCCAGACGCGCGAGCAAGGCGACGAGCAGCAGCGCCAGGCCGTCGACAGTGGCTGCCGCCCGTCCGGCGCTGCCAAGGCCTGCCGACAGCGCCGGTACTCTGGACCTCCATCCCCGATGCATGCGTCGGCTCCGGAGTTTTTGCTGCATCGCGGAGAAAACATCCTTGTGTAGCAAACTCGCCCCGATCCCGCCGCTTTCTGAAGGCTTACTGCCGGCGTGGTTCATCAACGAGCCTCGCCATTTTCGCAGCGGACCGAGCCCATGCGCTTCCTCACAGTCTACCGCCGCGCCGCCGCCCTGCTGCGTGCCGACCGCCGGCTCGCCGCCGTCCTGGTCGGTGCCAACGTCCTCGTCGCCGGCCTGCAGTTCCTCGATCCGCTGCTGTTCGGCCGGGTCATCGGCCTGCTGTCGCGCTCGGACCAGATGACGCATGCCGCGCTCTGGTCCGCCGCGGCGACGCTGATCGGCATCTGGGTCGGCGTCGGCGTCTGCGGCATCGGCTTCAACATGATCACCGCGCTGCATGCCGAGCGCATGGCGCACCGCAACCGCCTGCACGCCATGAGCCGCTACTTCGCCCACGTGCTGTCGCTGCCGCTGTCCTTTCACGGCGACGCGCATTCGGGCCGGTTGATGAAGGTGATGCTGGGCGGCTCGGACTCGCTGTTCGCCATCTGGCTGACCGCCTTTCGCGAGCAGATCGCCACCTACGCCGCGGTCGTCGTCCTGCTGCCGCTCACCTTGCTGATCAACTGGCGCCTGGGCATCGTGCTGGTCACGCTGGTCGCCGTGTTCGTGATCATCACCACCTTCGTCGTGCACAAGACGCAGGCGGGCCAGGTCCGAGCCGAAGGCTTCCAGGGCCAGCTCGCCGGCACCGCGCAGGATGCGCTCGCCAACGTCACCGTGGTGCAGTCCTTCACCCGGCTCAACGCCGAGGCGAACCGCTTCAGCGCCATCGTCGACCAGGTGATGCGCCACCAGTTTCCGGTGCTGAACTGGTGGGCCGGCGTCAACGTGCTGACGCGCGGCGCGTCCACGATCGCCATCATCACCATCGTGCTGACCGGCACCCTGCTGCACCTGCAGGGCCAGGCCTCGGTCGCTCAGATCGTCTCCTTCATGGGCTTCTCGACGCTGCTGATCGGCCGTCTCGAGGCGGCGGTGCAATTCGCCAACCAGCTGTTCATGCGCGCGCCGCTGCTCGGCGACTTCTTCACCGTGCTCGACGCCAAGAGCACCGTGCCCGAGGTCGTTGAGCCGATCGAGCTTACGGTGCCGCACGGCGAGGTCGCCTTCGAGAGCGTCAGCTTCGCCTATCCCGGCGGGCCGAACATTCTCGCCGACGTGTCCTTCGTCGCCCGCCCCGGCTCCGTCGTCGCCCTGGTCGGCTCCACGGGTGCGGGCAAGTCCACGGCGATGAACCTGCTGCAGCGCCTATGGGACCCGACCGGCGGCGGCATCCTGGTCGACGGCCAGGACCTGCGGGACGTGTCGATGACGAGCTTGCGTGCCTCGATCGGCGTGGTGTTCCAGGAGAGCATGCTGTTCAACCGCTCGATCCGCGAGAACCTGCTGGTCGGCAAGCCGGACGCGACCGACGCCGAGATCGAGCGCGCCTGCCGGATGGCCGAGGCGCACGACTTCATCTCCCGCCAGCCGCAGGGCTACGAGACGATGGTCGGCGAGCGCGGCTCCACGCTGTCCGGCGGACAGCGTCAGCGGCTGGCGATCGCCCGGGCGCTGCTCAAGAACCCGCCGATCCTGATCCTCGACGAGGCGACCAGCGCGCTCGACGCGGCGACCGAAGCGCGGGTGTCGCGCGCCATGGCGACGCTGATGAAGGGCCGCACCACCTTTGTGATCGCGCATCGGCTGTCCACCGTGCGCGACGCCGACGAGATCCTGGTGTTCGACGGCGGCCGCATCGTCGAGCGCGGCACCTTCGAGGGGCTGCTCGAGCATCACGGCAGGTTCGCCGAGCTGGTGTCGACCCAGCTTTCCGAACGTGACGCCCAGGTCGACTGAGCGCTCGCCGTCCTCTTGCTCGGCGCGAGGTCAAGTAGCCGTGTTGTTGCACCGCACGGCTACTATTTGATTGTTGCGCGAGTGTTGCCGCATTGTCGATGGTCCGGCGCCAGTAGGCGCCCGGCCCCCTCGGGAGAACGCCATGACCGTTGCGGCATTACTCAGGACCAAGGGCTACGACATCGCCTCCGTCGCGCCCACGGCGATCGTCACCGACATCGCACGCGAGCTGTCGACAAGGCGGATCGGCGCCATTCTGGTACGCGACAGCGCCGGACAGATGCTCGGCATCGTCTCCGAGCGCGATATAACCCGCTGTGTCGCCCAGCACGGAGCGGCGGCGCTGACCAAGACGGCGGCGCAGCTCATGACCACGGCGCTACTTACCGTCACCTCCTCAACCTCGGTGGCCGAGGCGATGGGCTTGATGAGCGACAGCCGGGTGCGCCATTTGCCGGTGGTGGATGACGGCGCGCTGGCCGGCGTGATCAGCATGGGCGACGTGGTCAAAGCCAAGTTGTCGGAGCAGGAGAACGATCTGGACAGCCTCAAGGCATACGTCGCCGGCCAGTAGCCGCCGGTCGCGCCGCCTAGTAGCGCTTGTAGGGCAGGAACTTGCCCGACAGCGTGATCTTTACCCGGTCGCCATGCGGGTCTTGCTGCCGCTCGAGCTGCATGTCGAAGTCGATAGCGCTCATGATGCCGTCGCCGAACTCCTCGCCGATCAGCTCCTTCCAGGTGGTGACGTACACCTGCACCAGCTCGTAGAAGCGATAGATCAGCGGGTCGGTCGGCGGCCCCGGCGGCAGCGAGCCGCGAGAGGGGATCGCGGCCAGGATGTCGGCGTCGGCCTCCTGCAGGCCGAGCAGCGCGACCGTTCTCGCCGCCATGTCCGCCGGCATCGACATCTGCCCGAGGCAAGCGGCGCATACCCAGCTCGGCGATTGCTGCAGCTGGGCGGAGATCGCGCTCCAGCTGAGACCTCGCGCCCGCTTGGCCGCCAGGATCCGCCGTCCAAGCAGGGTTTTACTGTCGTCCATCCGGGCTATCCTCCTGCGCACCCACTTGCACACCGCCGGCTCGGGCGATCAACTGGCCGCAGACAGGGAGACGCAAATTCGATGCCGACCATCCCGATCCCACGCAAGCCCGGCTGGCTAGGCGAGTTTCAGGCATTCATCATGCGCGGCAACGTCATCGACCTCGCGGTCGGCATCGTCGTCGGCGCGGCGTTCACCAACATCGTGCAGAGCCTGGTCAAGGACATCTTCAACCCGATCATCGGGCTCGCCGTCGGCGGGATCGACTTCTCGAACTACTTCGTCACGCTCAAAGGCCCGCACGAGCAAACTCTCGATGCGGCGACCAGGGCCGGCGCGGTGACGATGAACGTCGGCTCGTTCGTCAACGCGGTGATCCAGTTCATCATCCTGGCCTTCATCGTCTTCCTGGTCGTCAAGTCGCTGAGCGCGCTCTACCGCAAGGAAGAGAAGAAGGTGAGCGTGCCGACCGTCACCGAGGTGCTGCTCGCCGAGATCCGCGATGAGCTGCGCACGCCGGCTCGTTCGATGACCCCGTAGCGAGGGGTTCTTTTTTGAAAAAAAGAACCAAAAAACTTTTGCCTAATCGGATAAAAGTTTTTGCTTCTTTTTTCAAAAAGAAGCGTTTGCTGCCCCTTAGCTAAAACCCGCCACCGCCCGCGCTCGATAGGGCGCCTCCAGTTCGGCCACGTCCTCAGGGCTGAGCTTGAGATTGAGCGCGGCGACCGCGTCGTCCAGATGGTGAGGCTTGGACGCGCCGATGATCGGCGAGGTAACACCCGGCTTGCTGAGCAGCCACGCCAGCGCCACCGAGGCTCGCTTGGCGCCGAGCCGCTCCGCCACCTGGCCTACCGCGTCGACGATGGCGCGGTCGGCGTCCTCGCCGCCCTTGTAGAGCGTTTTTCCGAACTGGTCAGTGTCGCCGCGCTTGGTCGAGGGGCTGTCCTCCCAGGGCCGGGTGAGCCGGCCACGCGCCAGCGGGCTCCAGGGGATGATCCCGACGCCCTCCTCGCGGCATAGGCCGAACATCTCACGCTCCTCCTCGCGATAGAGCAGGTTGACGTGGTTCTGCATGGAGATGAAACGCGACCAGCCGTTCAGCTCGGACAGGTAGAGCGCGCGGCAGAACTGCCAGGCATGCATCGAGGAGGCGCCGATGTAGAGCGCCTTGCCGGCCTTGATCACGTCGTCCAGCGCCTCCAGCGTCTCCTCGATCGGCGTCTCGGCGTCGAAGCGATGGATCTGGTAGAGGTCGACGTAGTCGGTGCCGAGCCGCTTCAGGCTGGCATCGATCTCGGCCATGATCGCCTTGCGCGACAGGCCGCGCCCGTTCGCGTCCTTGCGCATCGGCCCGTGCACCTTGGTCGCGATGACCACCTCCTCGCGCCGCGCGAAGTCGTGCAGCGCCCGACCGACGATCTCCTCGGAGGAGCCGGCGGAGTAGACGTTGGCGGTGTCGAAGAAGGTGATGCCGAGCTCGAGCGACCGGCGGATGAAGTCGCGGCTCTCCGCCTCCGGCAACGTCCACTCGTGATTGCCGCGGCCCGGCTCGCCATAGGTCATGCAGCCGAGGCACAGGCGCGACACCTTGAGCCCGGTGCGGCCGAGATTGATCTGATCCATGCGCGTTGCTCCTGTCTGTCAACCCAACGCCGGACCAGGCTCAGGCGTCGCATCCCGCCTGACGCAACGTGGCCGTGACCTCGTCCGGCGGCACGTCGCGCGAGGTGAAGGCCTGGCCGATACCGCGAGCGAGAACGAAGGCGAGCCGGCCATCGCGATGCTTCTTGTCGCGTCGCATATGGCCGACCAGCACGGATGCGGAGCATCGGCGGCCAAGTGCCGTGATCGTCGACGGCACGCCAACCATGGCCAGATGATCCAGCACCCGGGCCGCGTCTTGCGGCGGGCAGATGCCGAGCCGGACGGAGAGGGTGAAGGCCAGGCCAAGCCCGATCCCGACCGCCTCGCCGTGCAGCAGCGAGCCGTCATAGCCGCACGCCGCCTCCAGCGCGTGGGCGAAGGTGTGGCCAAGATTGAGCAGCGCCCGCCCGTCCGAACTACGCTCCTCTCGCTCGTCCTCGCTCACCACCGACGCCTTGAACGCGCAGGCCCGATACACGGCCTCGGCCAGCAGCGTTGCATCGCCACGCAGCAGGTCGGCGCCGTTCTGCTCGCACCAGGCGAAGAGCGCGCTGTCGGCGATCAGCCCGGCCTTGACGATTTCGGCATAGCCCGCGCGCAGCTCGCGCACCGGCAGCGTGGCGAGAGTGGCCGTGTCGGCCAGCACCCGACGCGGCTGGTGAAAGGCGCCGAGCAGGTTCTTGCCGTAGACCGTGTTGATGCCGGTCTTGCCGCCGACGCTGCTGTCGACCTGTGCCAGCAGGGGCGTCGGCACCTGCACGAAGGGCAGGCCGCGCAGCGTGCTGGCCGCGGCAAAGCCCGCAAGGTCGCCGACCACGCCGCCGCCGAGCGCGATCACCGCCGTCTGCCGCTCCACACCGGCGGCCAGCAGCCCGTCGGTGACCCGCCCGAACGTCGCCAGCGACTTGGAGCCTTCGCCCGGCGGCACGGTGAGCGTGCTCGTCTCGATGTCGGCGCCGGCCAAGCCCTCCAGCAGGGTCGCCAGGTGCAGCGCCGCGACCGCGGTATCAGTCACCACCACGGCCCGGCGCTGCGGCAACGCCGAGGCAAGCAGCGCTCCGGCGCGGCCAAGCAGCCGGTCGCCGATCACCACCTCGTAGCTCGCGCTCGGTTGCGCCACCACCAGCCGCCGCGGCTCGCGCCAGCCATGCAGCGCCTCCAGCACCCGCGTCACCGTGACGTCCAACGCATCATCGCCGCTCTCCACCACCACGTCCGCCTCGGCATAGACAGGATGACGATGCGCCATCAAAGACTGCAGGATCTCGGCCGGATCCCCGCCGGTAAGCAGCGGCCGGGTCTGGCGGGGCGCAACCCGGCGTACCAGCGCGGGCAGACGCGCCCGCAGCCAGATCGCCACGCCGTGATGCCGCACCGCTGTCCGAGTTGCCGGGTCCATCCAGGCGCCGCCCCCGGTCGCGATCACGAACGGGCCCTCGGCGAGCAGCCTGCCGATCACCCGGCGCTCGCCTTCGCGAAACGCCGGTTCGCCGTAGCGGGCGAACAACTCTGCGATCGTGCAGCCGGCGGCGCGCTCGATCTCGGCGTCGGCGTCGCGGAACGGCAGGCCAAGCCGACCGGCCAGACGCCGGCCGACGGAGCTCTTCCCCGCGCCCATCAATCCGACCAGCACCAGGCTGCGTCCGCCCAGCACCTTGCTTGGCGCCGGCAGCCGACCCTGCGGCTCGCCGCCTGCTGCCGCGGCGGCGGCGTGGCGGCTCACCGGGTGTGGCGCAAGGTTGCGTGTCATGCCCCCTGAGGCTAGCACGGCGCCATCCCGCCACGAACCGGCCAGCGCCACCCCCAACGCGCCGCGCCTCGGAGCCAGACGCATGAGCCGCGCATTCCTGATCGTCCTTGCGGTGCTGGTCGGCCTGCTGGTTATCGGCGTCGTGGCGCTCGGCGCCTTTCCGCCCAAGATCCATCAGGCGCCGGTCGAGCATGTGATACCGAACGAGCGTGTCGGCGGCAGTGATTGAGGCTCGACCGGCAAGCAACGCGCGCGATCTCGGGCGCCATGTCGAGGCGTTCCTCGAGATGCTGGCCGCCGAGCGCGGCGCGGCGCGCAATACGCTCGCCGCCTACGGCACCGACCTCGCCGATCTCGCGAGCCACTGCGGCGACACGATTGCGTCGGCCACAGCCGAGACGCTGCAGTTCTATCTACGCGGTCTGACGAATGAGGGGCTCGCCGCTCGCACCACGGCGCGCCGCCTGTCCTCGCTGCGCCAGTTCTTCCGCTTCCTCGTGCGCGAAGGCCTGCGCCCGGACGACCCGACGCTGCTGCTGGACGCGCCGCGCCTCTCGGCGCCGCTGCCTCGCTACCTGTCCGAAGCCGAGGTCGAGGCCTTGCTCACCGCCGCCCAGCAGCGCTCAGACCGCCGCAGCCTGGTCGGACGTGCGGCGCTCGAGATTCTCTACGCCTCCGGCCTACGCATTTCCGAGCTGCTTGCCCTGCCGCGTGGCGCCCTGGCACGCGCGCCCGAGCTGCTGCTGGTGCGCGGCAAGGGGGGCCGCGAGCGCATGGTGCCGCTCTCCGCCGACGCTCGTGCCGCTGCCGCCGCCCTGATCGCCGCGTCGCCCGACAGCCGCCACCTGTTTCCCGGCCGCCCGCCGACGCGACCGATGACCCGCCAGGGCTTCGATCCCATCCTCGCCGACCTCGCGCTGCTGGCCGGCCTGGATCCCGCCCGGCTGTCGCCGCACGTCATCCGCCATTCCTTCGCCTCGCACATGCTGGCCCGCGGCGCCGACCTCCGGTCGCTGCAGATGCTGCTCGGTCACGCCGACATCGCAACGACGCAGATCTACACGCATGTGCTGGCGGAGCGTCTCACCCGGTTGGTCGAGGCGCATCACCCACTGGCGCGGGCGAAGTAAGGCAAGGGGGCTTTGCCCCTTGACCCCATCAAAGGCGAAGCCTTTGAAATCCATCCGCCAGCAAGAAAGAGCCCGCTTAGACTCCAAATGGATGGGGTCTGGGGCCTCACGGCCCCAGCGGGTCCAGGGCAGAGCCCTGGCCTTTCTTGCCTGGCCTTCCTTCACTTGCTGTCCTGCGCTACCCCACCCCCATGCGTCACTTCCTAGACTTCGAGAAGCCCATCGCCGAGCTCGAGGGCAAGATCGAAGAGCTCCGCCACATGCAGGATCCGGACGGCATCAACATCGCCGAGGAAGTCGCCCGCCTCACCGACAAGGCCGACCGCCAGCTCCGCGCCACCTACGCCAAGCTGACGCCATGGCAGAAGACGCAGGTCGCCCGCCACCCTGAGCGCCCGCACGCCCTGGCCTACATTCAGGCGCTGACCACCGAGTGGACGCCGCTTGCCGGCGACCGGGCCTTCGGCGAGGACGGCGCGGTGGTCGGCGGCATCGCTCGCTTGCGCGACCGCCCGATGATGTTCATCGGCACCGAGAAGGGCTCCGACACCGAGAGCCGTGTGCACCACAATTTCGGCTACGCGCGCCCCGAGGGCTACCGCAAGGCGCGGCGCTTGATCGAGCTCGCCGGCCGCTTCGCCCTGCCGATCGTCACCCTGATCGACACCTCCGGCGCGTTCCCCGGCATCGACGCCGAGGCTCGCGGCCAGGCGGAGGCAATCGCCCGCTGCCTCGAGGCATGCCTTGAGGCGCCGGTTCCCGTAATCGCGACCATCATCGGCGAGGGCGGCTCGGGCGGCGCCATCGCGCTCGCCGCGGGCGATGCCGTGCTAATGCTGGAGCACGCGATCTACGCGGTCATCACGCCCGAAGGCTGCGCCTCGATCCTGTGGCGCGACGCCGCCCAGGCCTCCGTCGCCGCCGACGCGCTGAAACTCACGGCCGCCGACCTGCGCCAGCTGCGGCTGATCGACCAAGTCATCGCCGAACCGCTCGGCGGCGCCCACCGAGCGCCCGACGCGGCGATCGCGGCGGTCGGTGAGGCAATCGAGACCGCGCTCTCGCCGCTGCTTGTTCTGAACGCGGCGGCGCTACGGGCGCGTCGGCGCGACAAGTTCCTGGCAATGGGCCGCGACGCACAGGCCTGAGAAAGGCCAGGGCTCTGCCCTGGACCCGCTGGGGCCAGAGGCCCCAGACCTCAGCCCGTCCATAATGAGCCTTCAGCCTTTCCGCGGCCTAGGACCGGTGATCGCGCCAGATGCGATGCGCCTGCTCCAACATCAATGGCCAGGGGTCAAAACTAAACGCGGTGGCATTGCCCATCGACGTCAGCGCGCTCACGAAGCCGCCGATCAAGCCATCCTCGACGAGCACGGCGCTGCCGGCTTGTGCCTGGTCGGCGATGACGACGAGCAGCCAGGCCGGCCCGATCGAACGCAGCGCCTCGAACAGGTCGCGCGCCTCATCGACCGAGCCGAGTGCGGCGTCCGAGTAGAGGAAAAGCTTATCGGCATCCTCCACCGCCTCGACCTGCATCTCGGCCGACCGCTTGAGGCGGTCACGCGCCTTCTCTGTGGCCTGCTCAAGCGTGTGTTCGGCCACTTTGAAGTTGGTGTGGAACAGGATGTCGTAGCGCTCGTCGGTCAGCCACCAGTCCTGATGCTCGGGCGGCTTGCCCGGCGGATCACCGCGGCCTCGCATCACGTCCGTCAAACCGTCGAACCGGTTGCGAAACGCTTCGGCAAGTCCGGCGCGTCGGCCGCTGCCGGCCCAGCGCAACAGGCTGATCGGCTCGATGTGAAACGTCACGCGCTGGATGTAGCCGAACTCGCAATTGCGACCGATGCTCTGAATCTCGCTGGCAACGTGTTTCAGATTGTCGCTCAAGCTGATGGACATGCAGTCTTTCCGATGATGGAGGGATGATCAGCGATGCGCGCGCCAGATGCGATGCGCTTCAGCCAGCATGCTGGGCCACGGGGCGAAATCGTACTCGGTCGCGTTGCCCATCGTGGTGAGACGGTCGACATAGCCGCCGATGAGGCCATCCTCGAGCAGCTCGGCCCGCCCGGCGCGAGCCGGGTCTGGCACGACCACCACGAGCCAGCATGGACCGATCGACCGCAACGCCTCGAACAGGCCGCGCGCGTTGCAAGCCGAACCGAGCGTCGCGTCCGAGTAGAGAAACAGCTTGTCGGCGTCTTCGATGGCCTCGATTTGCATCTCGGCCGCCCGCCGCAATCGGGCTTGCACCTTTTGACGCGCCTGCTCGAGCGTGTTGCCGGCCACCATGACGTCCGTATGAAATAGGATATCGTAGCGTGCGTCGACGAGCCACCAATGCTGCGCTTCAGGCGCCACCGCCGGCGGGTCGCCGCGACCGGTCATCACCTCGGCCAAGCCATCGAACCGGCAACGAAACGCCTCGACCAGCTTCTCGCGTTGCCGGCTGCCGGCCCAGCGCAGCAGGCTGATCGGTTCAGTCTTGAACTCTCGGCGCTGGATGATGCCGTACTCGCAGTTGCGGCCGATTGTCTGAATGTCGCCGACGATGTGAGCGAGATCTGCGGAGACGAACACCGACATCCATGCATCTCCCTCAACCAGCGAGTTTGCGCCACAGATAGCGGCGAAGGCCGTCGTATCCGCTCAGCGTCGCAACTTCAGGGAGACAAGATCTGCA
>CAXUCZ010000032.1:0-15348 GCA_964249675.1 uncultured Acetobacteraceae bacterium
CCATTGGCCGAGACGGCGCATGCCGAGACGCTGGCCATGCTGGCCGGACTCTCGTCCGTGGACCTGGTGTGCCTCTACGACGAGAGCGGGCCGGAGCAGACGCTGCAGATGCTGCGGCCGGAGCTGCTGGTGCAAGGCAGCAAGGCGGCCAGCGTGCGCGACCTTGTGAGCAGCTGGGGAGGCGAGGTGCTCGAGGTCTGAAGGAAGGCGAGGGGCGTCGCCGCCCGCCTCTCGACGGGATGCGGGTCTGGGGGCGCCGCCCCCGCGGGTCCAGGGCAGAGCCCTGGGCTACCAGCGCCGCGCCGCCGTGTCGTCGGCCTCACGTGCCTCCACCCAACGTGTCCGGCCGTCCGGCGTGGACTCCGACTTCCAGAACGGCGCCGTGGTCTTCAGCCAGTCGATCAGGAAGCCGGTGGCGTCCAGCGCGTCCTGGCGGTGCGGGGCGGCGGCGAGCACGAGCACGATCGCCTCGCCGGCGGGCAGGCGGCCGACGCGATGGATGACCGTGCAGCCGAGCAGGCCGAAGCGCTCTTCGGCGTCTAACGCGATGGCGGCGAGCGAGCGCTCGGTCATGCCGGGGTAGTGCTCCAGCGTCAGCGCCGTGACCGGCCGCTCGGGCGTGCTGCGGACGGTGCCGACGAAGCAGCCGATCCCGCCGATGTCCGGCCGACCGTCGCCGAGCGCTGCCAGCTCGCGTGCGACGTCGAACGGCTCGGCCTGGACGCGGACCGTCGCCATTTCAGCCGCCCATCTTACCCGCCCGTGACGGGCGGGAAGAAGGCGACCTCGTCGCCGGCGGCGAACCGGGCGTCGAGCGGGGCGAACTCCTGGTTCAGCGCGACGCGGACGAGGCGCGGGTTCTCGAAGGCGGAGGCGTGCCCGGCGTCTTGCGCGGCGAGCCAGCTGACCAGATCGCCGAGGGTTGCGACCTCGGGCGGCACGACGATGCGTTCCGAGGCGAGGCCAACCCGCTGCCGCATCCAGGCGAAATACAGGACGTCGAGCGTCGTGCCGTCCATGTGCGCGGCTATTTCGGCGTCGGGATCGTGGTGACGGTTCCGGTCGGGCCGATCACGGTGCTGGTGCCGTTGCCGTTCGGCACCATGATGGAGCCCGGCGCGACGCCCGGCGTGTGGCCGTTCAGCGTGCGGTAGCCTGTCGTGCCGCCGGTGTCGGTGGCGCCGCCGGTGCCCGGGATCAGCACCGTGGTGCCGGTGCTGTTCGGGGTGATCGGCGGCAGCGGCACGTTGGACTGCACGCCTGGGCGGCCGGGCGGGGGCAGCGGCGGCGGCTGGTTCTCGGGAGGCGTGGAGCTGCCCTTCTCGTAGGGGCGGCGCGGCTTGCCCGACGGTGCGCCATGGCCCTGCCCGCTGATCGGAAATTGCTGCTGCTGCTGGCTGAAATCGGCATTCTGCTGGCGCTCGATGTCGGCCAGCGACGGCTGCGGCGGCGGCGGGCCCGGCCAGATGTTGCCCGGCTCGGTCAGCAGCGGCGGTGGGGTCGACATGTCGCCCTCGACCTTGCGGGTGTTCTCGGACGCACCCGGCGGCAGGTTCGGGTTCGTGCCCGGCACCTGATGGACGTCGCCCAGGAACGTGTAGAAGCCGGAACCGGAGCAGCCGCTCAGCAGCAAAGCCGTGGACAGCCAAAGCACTCGACGCATGGGCACCAGGCTCCTAGAGCAGCAAGCGATCAGGTGGCGGCACCTCATCCCATGTTGCTCGTCAAAACAGCGAGCGAGAACTCTCGCCCGGCGGGTCGGCACGCGACGGGTTTCCCCCGGCTGCGTTGCCACCTGAGCTGGCGCAGCGCGCCCCGCCATCATGGACACGCCGGCGTGAGGCACTCTGCCTGCCGGCTGGGCGACACTCAAGCGCGCCGCGGTTGCGCTGCGGCACATCGTCTCTGCGGTGTATCAAGGCTGCATCGCGCCGGCACCCTTCGGCCGGCTTCGGCCAACATGCTGCAGCCCGGCCATCAGGTAGTCCCAGCCGGTGATCAGGGTCAGCCCGGCTGCGGTCCACAGCATCAGCCCGCCGATGAGCCCGACCGGCAGGAACGGCAGGCCGAGCAGCCGGCCGGTGCTGTCGCCGGCGAGCAGGGTGCCGAGGGCGGCCATCTGGAAGCCGGTCTTCCACTTGGCGAGCCGGGTCACCGGCAGGCCGACGGCGAGGCCGGCAAGATATTCCCGCAGGCCGCTGACCAGGATCTCCCGCAGCAGGATGATGATCGCGGGGTAGAGCGCGAGCAGCGGCAGGCGGCCCTCGCCGGCCAGGATCATCAGGCAGGCGCCGACCAGCAGCTTGTCGGCGATCGGGTCGAGCATGCGGCCGAGGTCGGAGAGCTGAGAGCGCCCGCGGGCGATGCGGCCATCGAGATAGTCGGTGATGCCGGCGAGGGTGAAGATGACGCAGGCGCCGAGATCATAGAGCGGCAGGCGGATGGCGACGCAGGCGACGAGCAGCGGAATGGCCGCTATCCGGGAGAGCGTCAGCAGGTTCGGAAGGTCGGTCAGCATGCGCTCGTGACCGTAGAGGAGAAATCAAGCCGGGGCGAGGCGAAGCGAGCAGGAAGGCAAGGGGTTTGCCCCTTGACCCCATCAAAGGCGGAGCCTTTGAAATCCACTCCCATCCATCATTGCCGCGGTAAGCCGGCGGGCGCCCAACGGGAGTGGGGTCTGGGGCCGCGGGCCCCAGCGGGTCCAGGGCGGAGCCCTGGCCTTCCTATCCTTCGTCGAGCCCAATATCGAGAACGGTGACGCTGTGGGTCAGCCAGCCGAGGGAGATCAGGTCGACGCCGCTAGCGGCGATGGCGGGGGCGGTCTGCTCGGTCACGCGGCCGGAGGCTTCGGTGAGGGCGCGGCCGTTCACCATGCGGACGGCTTCGGCGAGCATGTCGGGCGTCATGTTGTCGAGCAGGATCGCGTCGGCGCCGATGGCGAGCACCTCGTCGAGCTGGGCGAGGGTGTCGACCTCGACCTCGATCTTGACCAGGTGGCCGGCCTGGACGCGGGCGGCCTCCAGGGCCGGACGGACGCCGCCGGCGATGGCGATGTGGTTGTCCTTGATGAGCACGGCGTCGTCGAGGCCGAAGCGGTGGTTGGAGCCGCCGCCGGCGCGCACGGCGTATTTCTGCACTGCGCGCAGGCCGGGCAGGGTCTTGCGGGTGCAGACGATCGCGGCGCGGTGCGGGCGGACGGCGGCGACGATGCGGGCGGTGGCCGAGGCGATGCCGCTCAGATGGCCGAGGAAGTTCAGCGCCACGCGCTCGCCGGTGAGCAGGCCGCGGGCGGGACCGCTGATCGTCGCGATCACGTCGCCGGGGGCGAGCGGGCTGCCGTCGGGACAGGCGATGTCGACGATAAGCCGCGGCTCGATCAGCCGGAAGGCGAGACGCGCGAGGTCGAGGCCGGCGACGATGCCGGGCTCGCGGGCGACCAGGCGGGCGCTTGCCATCAGGTCTGCCGGAACGATGGCGTTGGTGGTGATGTCGCCCGCGCGGCCGAGGTCCTCGAGCAGGGCGGCGCGCACCAGGGGCTCGAGCATGACCTCCGGCAGCGGCGGCAGGCTGGCTGACACTCCGTCCGAGGCCTAGGCGGAGCGCCGCGACGGCGTGCCGACCAGCGAGCGGGCGGCGCGGCGGGCCTCATGCAGGGTGATGAAGCTGCGCGTCGAGCCGGCGACCGGCTCGGGGAAGTCGGTGCGGGCGTGGCCGCCGCGGCTTTCCTGACGACGCCACATCGACACCGCCATCATCAGACCGACCGCTGCGGGACCATGCTCGGCGTCCGGCAGCAGGGCGGCGATGGCGGCGAGCAGGCCGTCGGCGTCGCGCAGCACGCCGGCATGCCGTGACAGGATGTCGCGCACGCGGCCGAGCAGGGCCGGGTCGGTGGCCGGCACGGCCGGCAGCATCAGCGGACCGGCGGCGGTCGGCGCGAGCGTGCCGGCGATGGAGGCGGCGACGGCGCGGCCGGTGACGGCGGCCTCCGGCAACGAGTTGCTGGCCAGACGGTTGGCGCCGTGCAGGCCGGTGCCGGCGGCCTCGCCGCAGGCCCACAGGCCGGGGATGGAGCTACGGCCTTCGGCATCGGTGGCGATGCCGCCCATGTGGTAGTGCGCGGCGGGGCGGATCGGGATCGGCGTGCTCGCCGGGTCGATGCCGGCGGCGAGGCATGTCGCGGCGATCGAGGGGAAGTGCTCGGCGAAGTGGACGCCGAGGTGGCGGGCGTCAAGGAACACCGGGCCGCGGGCCAGCGCCCGCCAGACGGCGCGGCTGACGACGTCGCGCGGTTCGAGCTCGGCGCGCGGATAGACGCCGGCCATGAAGCGCTCGCCGGCGGCGTCGATCAGGATCGCGCCCTCGCCGCGCACCGCCTCGCTCACCAGCGGCATCGGGTCCTGGCCGACGTCGAGTGCCGTCGGGTGGAACTGGACGAACTCGAGATCGGCAAGCATGGCGCCGGCGCGGGCGGCGATGGCGATGCCGGCGCCGATGTTGCCGAGCGGGTTGGTGGTGTGGCCATACAGGCCGCCGAGGCCGCCGGTGGCCAGCACGACGGCGCGGCTGCGCAGCACGGTGGTCAAGCCCCCCTCTTCAGTACCGATCCGCGCCAGCAGGCCGGCGACGCCGGACGTGTCGGTCAGCAGGTCGAGCGCGGTCGCGTTCTCGACGACGGTGATCGAGGGGGTGCGGCGCACCGCCGCGACGGTGGCGCGCATGATCTCCCGGCCGGTGGCGTCGGCGGCGTGGACGATGCGGCGCTGGCCGTGTCCGGCCTCCAGGCCGAGGGCGATGCGGCCATCGGGCTCGTAGTCGAAGCGGGCGCCAAGGGCGGTCAGCGCGTCGATCACTTCGGGCGCGCGGGCGACGATGGTGCCGGCGGCGGCCGGGTCGCACAGGCCGGCGCCGGCGGCGAGCGTGTCGGCCAAGTGCTGGGCGGCGTCGTCGCCGGAGCCCAGGGCGGCGGCGATGCCCCCTTGGGCCCAGCCGCTGGACGCCTGCTCGCCGAGCGGGAAGGCGGCGAGCAGCAGAACGGGGCGGGGCGCCAAGGCGAGGGCGGCGGAAAGGCCGGCCAGGCCGCCGCCGACGATGATCGGACGATCTTCAGAGGTCGTCATGGGGAGCTGTCCAGTGGAGAAAGGAAGGAGTTCTTTTTTGAAAAAAAGAACCAGAAAACTTTTTCTCGTTCAGGCGGCCGGCGTGTCGTCGTGCTCCGAGTGACAGAAGTTTTTTGCTTCTTTTTTTCAAAAAAGAAGCGCTGCCCTTAAATCGCCAACATACGCTCAACGGCCAGTCGGGCGCGGCCGGCGATCGTCGCGTCGATGGTGACTTCGTATCGGCCGAGCTCCAGCGAGGCGCGGATGTTGGACAAGGTGATGCGCTTCATGTGCGGGCACAGGTTGCAAGGCCGGACGAAGTCGACGTCGGGGTGCAGCACGGCGAGGTTGTCGCTCATCGAGCACTCGGTGATCAGCACCACCGTCTTGCCGGCGGCGCGGGCGACGTAGCTGCTCATCTCGGCGGTGGAGCCGGAGAAGTCGGCCTCGTCGACGACCGCGGGCGGACACTCCGGATGGGCGAGCACGATCACGCCGGGATGGGCGGCGCGCAGCTCGCGGATCTGCTCCGGGGTGAAGCGCTCGTGCACCTCGCACTCGCCGGCCCAGGAGATGATCTTCACGCCGGTCTCACGGGCGACGTTGGCGGCGAGGAAGCGGTCGGGGATCATGATCACCTCCGGCACGCCGAGGCTCTCGACCACGCGCTTGGCGTTGCCCGAGGTGCAGCAGATATCGCTCTCGGCCTTCACCGCGGCGGAGGTGTTGACGTAGGTGATCACCGGCAGGCCGGGGTGGGCGGCGCGCAGGGCGCGGACGTCGGCAGCGGTGATGCTCTCGGCCAGCGAACAGCCGGCGCGCAGGTCCGGCATCAGCACGCGCTTGTCCGGGTTCAGCAGCTTGGCGGTTTCGGCCATGAAGTGCACGCCGGCCATGACGATGGTGCCGGCATCGATGCCGATCGCCTCGCGGGCGAGCGCCAGGCTGTCGCCCACGACGTCGGCGACGCAGTGGAAGATCTCCGGCGTCTGATAGTTGTGCGCGAGGATCACCGCGTCGTGCTGGCGCTTGAGGCGCAGGATGGCGTCAATGTCGTCGGCGAAGACCGGCCACTCGAAAGGCGGGATGACCCGGCTGACGCGATCGTAGAGCGGGCTGAGACGCTCAAGCTGGTCGACGTTCGACATTGACGGGACTTCCTCGAAGCAAACCTTATGCTCATTGTGAGCATTGTGCAGCGGAATATTATGACGGGGGTGTCGGGAGTCAAGGCCGGGTGCCGTTGGGCCGCCCAGCGCGATCCCGCAGCGAGGTCCGCACCAGATGCTTGCCGCCAGCGCTCCTTCCCGCTCCTGAGCCAGTTGCGGAAAAACTCACGAGAAGTCCCCTCGCTTACAAACCGGACAGCGGCCTTGCAGCGTGACCCTTGTCAAGCCGCAACGGCTTCCAGTCGTTGCGTCGTCGTTTATTATTTTGTTACGCAACACTCTCGAACCCGCTGGACTGGCGGGCCCAGAGGCGGGCGTAGGCGCCGCCGGTAGCGAGCAGGGCGGCGTGGGTGCCTTGCTCGACGATGCGGCCGTGATCCAGCACGATCAGGCGGTCCATCCTGGCGATGGTCGACAGGCGGTGGGCGATGGCGATCACGGTGCGGCCCTCCATCAGGCTCGCGAGCTGCTCCTGGATCGCCGCCTCGACCTCGCTGTCGAGCGCGGAGGTCGCCTCGTCGAGGATCAGGATCGGGGCGTCCTTGAGGATCACCCGGGCGATGGCAATGCGCTGGCGCTGGCCGCCGGAGAGCTTGACGCCGCGCTCGCCGACCTGCGCGTCGAAGCCGCGGCGGCCGCGATTGTCGACCAGGCCCTCGATGAAGTCGAGCGCGTGCGCTTGCGCGGCGGCGCGGCGAACCTGCGCCTCGGTGGCGCCGGGGCGGCCGAAGCGGATGTTGTCGCGGATCGAGCGGTGCAGCAGCGAGGTGTCCTGCGTCACCATGGCGATGTGGTGGCGCAGGCTCTCCTGGGTGACCGCGGCAATGTCCTGGCCGTCGATCAGGATGCGGCCGTGCTCGACCTGGTGCAGGCGGAGCAGCAGGTTGACCAGGGTGGACTTGCCCGCACCCGAGGCGCCGATCAGGCCGACGCGCTCGCCGCCGCGCACCACCAGGTCGAGCTCGTGCAGCACGCCGCGGCCGCCGCCATAGCCGAAGCCGACCTGGTCGAAGCGGATCTCGCCGGGGCCGACCTCGAGCTCGCCGGCGTCCGCCAGGTCCGGCTCCTGGCGCGGCACGGCGATGGAGTTCATGCCGTCCTGGACCATGCCGACGCTCTCGAAGATGCTGGTGACGTTCTGCGAGACCCAGGTGGAGAGCGAGGCGACTTGCCAGGCGAGCGGCAGGGCGGTGGCGATCATGCCGACCGGGATGCGGCCGGCGGACCATTGCAGCAGCGCATCGGCGCCGGTGCCGACGATGAGGCAGGCGTTCAGCGCGTTCAGGCAGAACACGAACAGGGTGTTGAGCCGGGTCTGGCGGCGGAACAGGTGGGTCTGGTCCTCCAGCGCTTCCTGGACGAAGGCGTCTTCGTCACGCGCGCGGGCGAACAGCTTGACCGTCAGGATGTTGGTGTAGCTGTCGACGATGCGGCCGGTCAGCGCCGAGCGCGCCTCGGAGGCGCGGCGCGAGCGGTCGCGCATGCGCGGGACGAAGGTGCGCAGCAGGATCAGGAACAGCGCGAACCACAGGATGAGCGGGACGGCGAGGCGCCAGTCGGTGCTGCCGAGCAAGGCGAGCGCCGAGATGCCGTAGATCAGGATGTGCCAGACCGAATTGGTCGAGCTGACGATGGTCTCGCGCAGCGACGGGCCGGTTTGCACGACGCGGTTGGCGACGCGGCCGGCGAAGTCGTTCTGGAAGAAGGTCCAGCTCTGGCGCACGACGTGCCAGTGCGACTGCCAGCGCACGAGGTTGGACAGGCCGGGCACGATCGCCTGGTTGGTGACCAGGCCCTGGGTGAACTGCACCACCGGGCGCACCACCACGAGAGTGACCGCCATCAGCAGGAGCAGGTGCGAATGGCGGGCGAAGAGCTCGGTGGGGGTGCTGGTGCCGGCGAGCGAGACGACGCGGCCGATGAAGTAGGGGATCGACAGGTCGAGCAGGGCGACGCACAGGGCGAGGACCGTCAGGGCGGCGATCAGCGAGCGGATCTGGCGGGCGTAATACCAGTAGAAGGCCACCAGCCGATCCGGCGGCGCCTCGGTGACCGGTTTGCCGATCGGCGGGAGGAGACGCTCGAAGAAGCTGAACATGGCAGGGAGATGGTGCGGCGCGGGAGGGCCAGCGAGGGGACGGATCGGAAAGGGCTTCTTTTTTGAAAAAAAGAAGCAAAAAACTTTTGACCGCGCTGACGCGCCTGGTCATAGCGATCAGTGAATAGAAATTTTTTGGTTCTTTTTTCTAACAAAGAACCTCTTGCTTCCTACTCGTCGTAATTGACGAGCGCCTCGACCGGAATATCGAGTTTTGTTCTTCCATTCAGGAAACTGAGCTCGATCAGCACTGCCGCGGCAGGGACGGTGGCGCCGACGTTGCGGAGCAGCTGGATGCCGGCGGCCAGGGTGCCGCCGGTGGCGAGCAGGTCGTCGACGATGACGACGCGCTGGCCGGGCGCGATGGCGTCGGCTTGGATCTCCAGCCGGTCGGAGCCGTATTCGAGCGCGTAGTCGAGGGCGATGGTCTTGCCGGGGAGCTTGCCGGGCTTGCGCAGCATGGTGAAACCTAGGCCGAGCTTGAGGGCGAGCGGGGCGGCGAGCAGGAAGCCGCGGGATTCGATGCCGGCAATGCTGTCGGGCTGGTGGCGGGTGACCGCGCGGGCGAGGCGGCCCATGGCGACCTGCCAGGCATCGGCGTGCCGCAGCAGGGTGGCGATGTCGTAGAACAGGATGCCGGGCCTGGGAAAATCCGGTATCCCGCGGATATGGTCCTTAAGGTCCATCGTCGGCTCCGTGGCGCCCGCTGTCTGACGTCCGGCTGTATAGCCCGGTGGCCATCATGGGCAAGGTGGGCTAGGCGGGGGCGATGTCGCGCACTCCGATCGCCGTCATCGCCGGCCTGCTGTTCTTTGCCGCCTGGGTGGTGGCGGCGGTGACGCTGGCGGACGAGCCGATGCATTGGGCCGTGCGGGCGGTGTATTTCCTGGTGGCCGGGTTCGTGTGGGTGTTTCCGATCCGGTGGCTGATGCTGTGGGCGGCGCATCGGCGCTGAGGATTGCACGAAGCTCATGACAACCACGTTGCGACGAGGCTGCAACCTGAGGGAGAGTAGCTCCAGTCTGCAACACGGGACTCGACGCTATGACCGAGACGAATTGCCATCTCGCGGCCGCCCATTCGCCGGATCAGTTCACAAGACGCTGACGGGGGCTGCCGATGTCGCCGCGGCTTCCGGCCGAGTTCGCCACGTGGTCGCTTGCTGATCAACTGACTTGGCTGGCCGACCAAATCCCCAACTCGCGAAACGGTCGCGTGATCATCGCCATGCTGGACGAGGCGGCGGGCGAGATCCGGTTGACGATGGACCAGTGGCGGCGCAGCGCGGACGCTTTCACGACGCTCCGCTCGCCCGGAACCGAGCCGGCCAAGCCAAGCCGGAAGAAAGCGATCCCGCCCAAATGGACCGGCAGGCAGCGTGCCTCTAAACGGGCCTGGTCACGTCGATCTTCGTAATCATTGGTCGGAGTAAGAGGATTCGAACCTCCGGCCCCTGCGTCCCGAACACAGTGCTCTACCAGGCTGAGCTATACTCCGGCCAAGGTGGCGGGATATACCGCCCGCCCGCCGAGGCGGCAACCCCGTGCGGCCGGGCGTCGGGCCGGCCGCACGGGAGGCGGGACCTACTGCTTCACCAGGTTCGGCAGGTAGGGCACGCCGAGGCCGGTCACGTCGTTGAAGCCGGGCGACGTGTAGTTGAAGACGTCGTCGAGGCCTTCGCAGATCTTGGCGCCGCATACCTCCAGGGCGAAGGGCGCGGTGATGATCAGCGTCGGCACCGAGTTGATCGTCACGACCCGGATCTCGTTGAGGTCGGCGGCATAGCCGCGCAGCACGGCGGTGGCTATCGTCGGCGGAGTGATGGCGTTGAGCGCGCCGGCCTTGTCGTTCGTCGCCGTGCCCATGCCGATCGAGTAGAAGAGCGGGTTGGCGAAGCCGACGACCGCCTTGCCGCGGGCCAGGCGGGCCTGATTCAGCACGGCGACCGCGCCCGCCATCAGCGGCGACGAGAGACTGGTGCCGCCGATGTCGTTCTCGCAGTACTCGGTGGTTGCGGTGCTCTTGGTACAGCCGGAGTCGGCAAGCTTGCTGCCGGCGATGGTGAAGGTCTCGCCGAACAGGTAGCCGGTGTACGGGTCGCCCACCATCGCGACGTCCGGGCTTACACGCATCGGCGTCGGCAGCGTCACGGTGTCGCCGCTGGCCTCGTTCAGCGTGGTGGCGAGCGCGTTCGACACCAGCGTCGCCTGGTAGGCCGGCTGCGCCTCGAGCAGGCTGATGCCGCCGCCAGAGCCGGAATAGAAGGCGAAGTCGTCAAAGGTGAGGCCGTATGCGGTCGTCGTGGTCAGGCCGCTGGTGGTGATGGAGGTGCCGCTGTTCACCGTCGCGTTGGCCAGGAGGTCGCGGTAGTTGCCCCAGCCGTATTCGATCTTGGTGCCGGCGGCGTTCTTGATGCCGAGCGAGGTGCCGCCGACGCCGATGACGTAGGCGCTGGTGGCCTCCCACGAGCCGCTGGCAACGCCGTTGAGCTGCGACAGGTCGCCGTCGTCGCCGGATGAGAACAGCACCGTGACGCCCTCGGCCGCCGCTGTCATGAAGGCCTGGTCCTCCATGGCGACGTCGGCCGCCGGCACCGCCTCGCCGCCGTTGCCGTAGCTGTTGGTGATGATGTCGGCCTGCTTGTTGTAGATCGTGTTGAGCAGCGCGACTGTCAGCGCGGTGCCGTTATCGGTCGAGCCGACATAGACGATCGAGGCGCCGGGCGCGGAGCCGTGGATGGCGGCGAGGTCGAGCGACTGCTCCTCCCACCAGTCATAGGCGTTGGTGACCTCGGCGGCGGGGACGTCGTAGATGCCGGCCGGGATGATCTGCTTGAAGTTCGCCGCCGTGAGCGAGGGCAGGTCGTGGTTCTTGGCGTATTTGTCGCCATCGGCCTGCAGGGTCGGCGAGGCGTAGGCGTCGATGAAGGCGACGGTCACGCCGGCGCCGTCGAACTTCACCTTGTCGAAGCCGTAGGCGGCCTGGACCTGGGCCGGCGTATAGCCGCAGATCAGCCAGGGCATCGTCTTGTCGTAGACGCCGGGCTTGGTGCTGAGCGTCGCCTTGAGGTCGCCGAAATAGGTGTCGCAGTAGGGCGAGGGGTTGCTCGCGGCGACCGGCGGCGGGGTCACGGTGGCGGCGGCCAGGCTGGCCGGTGCGATCGCCGCCCCGACGGTCACCGAACGGTGCAGCGGCTGCTTGAGGAAGGTCGTGTCGTCGAGGCCCTCGATGTAGAGGATCTTGCCCGCCATCGCGGCCGGCACGCGCGGCGCCTCGCGGTTGGCGCGCAACGCCATGGCGCCGTAGCGATAGGTCTTCTGGGTGACGCCGAAGGCGGTGCGCAGCTGGCCGACCTTGGCCCTGGCCGAAACATAGGCGTTCGCCGGACCGACGGTGATGTCCGACATGCCGGCGTGGGTCAGCATCGCCGAGACGGCGGCGACGTCCTCGGCGGCGGGAGCGAACTCGCTGCGGAAGGTCGATGGGGTCAGATAGTGCCCATACATCGGGCTGCCGGGCTTGGAGACCTCGTCGGCGACCTGCTTGAGCTCGTTGCGGTGGCGTAGCGCCATGTGCACGACGATCGCGACCGCCTTGCTGTCCGAGGGAGTGCCCACCGCGGGTGCGGCGGCAACCCAGCTGGCGACGTTGCCGGGGATGGCGGCGGTGTCGGCGGCGCGCAGCGTCGGCGCGGCGGCCATGAGAGCGGCCGAGGCGAGCAACAGACGTCTTGTCCTGTTGGCCAAGCGGGTGATCCTTTCTGAGAGCGCCCCCGAGGGGAAGGCAAACTGATCGGTCCAGGGTCGGACCGTCAGCGGCTAAGCCAGCCGCGTGCCAGGCGAGCGGCGCCGCCGCGCCCAGACGAGGGTTGTGCGAGGTAGGTGCCGATATGCTACAAACCGGCGACGTCGCCGGTGCCGGGCGCCTGTTCGACAAGGCGCGCGAGCACCGTGACGACGTCGGGGACGACCTCGAACAGGCTGTTGAGCTCGGGGCTCGAGAAGCCGTCGGCGACGGTGGCGTGGAGCGCGGCGAGCAGGCGGGTGGCCCAGCCGTGCTGGTTGCAGATCAGGACCGGCTTGTCGTGCAAACCAAGCTGGCGCCAGGTGATGACCTCGACCGTCTCGTCCAGGGTGCCGATGCCGCCGGGCATTGTGACGAACGCGTCGGCGCGGTCGAACATCAGCTGCTTGCGGCTGTGCATGCTGTCGGTGACGATCATGTCGCTCACGCCCGCATGGGCGACCTCGTAGCGGGTGAGGAACTCGGGGATGACTCCCACCACACGGCCGCCGGCGGCCAGGACCGCGTCGGCGACGACACCCATCAGGCCGATGTTGCCGCCGCCGTAGATCAACGCGATGTCGCGCTCGGCGAGGCCGGCGCCGAGCGCCCGCGCGCCCTCGGCGTGCCGCGGATCGTCGCCGGTCTTGGAGCCGCAGAATACCGCGACGGTTTTGATGTGGGGCATTAGGAAAGAGGTTCTTTTTTGAAAAAAAGAACCAAAAAACTTTCACCCGTTACGACGCCGGTCGGCACAGCATACATCCTAAACTGATAGACGTTTTTTGCTTCTTTTTTCAAAAAAAGAAGGGCTTACGCTTGCTTTCGTTCGATCAACGACCGTCTGATCTTGCGTCCGCGCGTCACTTTGTCGGTGATGTAGTCGCCGTCGCCCCAGCGGATGGCGCGCGCCATCGCCTGGGCGTCCTCGGTGAAGCGGGCGAGCATTTCGAGCAGCGCCTCGCGGTTGTTGAGGAAGACGTCGCGCCACATCGTCGGGTCGGAGGCGGCGATGCGGGTAAAGTCGCGAAAGCCGGAGGCGGCGAAATTCAGCACCTCGTCGCGGGTCTCGTCGGCGAGGTCGTCGGCGGTGCCGCAGATGGTGAAGGCGAGCAGGTGCGGCAGGTGGCTGACGATGGCGAGCACGCGGTCGTGGTGGGCTGCATCCATGACGCGCGTCATGGCGCCGCAGCGGCGCCAGAGCTCGGCGATGGCCTCTATTGCGGCCGGGTCGGTGCCGGGGGGCGGGGTGAGCAGGGTCCAGCGGCCGTCGAAGAGCTCGACGAAGCCGGCGTCCGGTCCGGAGTGCTCGGTGCCGGCAAGCGGGTGGGCGGGGACGAAGTGGACGCCGGCGGGAACGTGCGGGCCGACGTCGCGGAGCACCGACATCTTGGTCGAGCCGACGTCGGTGAGGATGGCGCCGGGGGCGAGGTTTTCCGAGATGCGGGCGGCGAGCTCGGCATAGGCGCCGACCGGGGCGCAGAGCATGACGCAGTCGGCGTCGCGGACGGCCTCGGCCGGGTCGGGCTCGACGCGGTCGGCGATGGCGAGCTGGCGCAGGCGCTCGAGCGTCGCCTCGCTGCGGGCGGTGACGACGATTTCGGCCGCGATGTCACCGCGGGCGCGGGCGATGCGGGCGACGGAGCTGCCGATCAGGCCGGCGCCGACCAGAGCGAGGCGTTGGAAGAGCGGCTCAGGCATGGTTGCTGCGGGTAAAAGCCTCGAGGGCGGCGGCGACCAGCTCGACCTCCTCGGTGGTGCCGACCGTGATGCGCAGGTGGGCGGGCAGGCCATAGCTGGCGACCGGGCGCACGATCAGGCCGTGGCGGCGGAGGGTTGCGTCGGCGGCGGCGGCGCGCCCGGCGGAGCCGAGGTCGACCAGGATGAAGTTGGTCTCGCTCGGAGCGCTCGGCAGGCCGATGGCGGCGAGGCGGGCGACAAGGGTGGCGCGGGCGCGGACGTTGTGAGCCGCGCAACGCTCGACCCAGCCGGGCTCGGAGAGGGCGGCGATGCCGGCGGCGTTGGCGGGCACGCTGACGTTGAAGGGGCTACGGACACGGTTCAACGCGTCAACCACGGCCGGCGGGGCGTAGGCCCAGCCGAGGCGGGCGCCGCCCAGGCCCCACATTTTGGAGAAGGTGCGCAGCATCACCGTGTTGTCGCCGGCCTCGACCAGGGCGGCGCCCGGCTCGTAGTCGGCGCGGGTGACGTACTCGGCATAGGCGGCGTCGAGCACCAGCAGGACGTCGGCGGGTAGGTTTCGGCGCAGGTGGGCCAGGGCGTCGCGATCGATCAAGGTGCCGGTGGGGTTGTTCGGGTTGGCGATGAAGACGAGGCGGGTGGCGGGGGTGACGGCGGCGAGCAGGGCGTCGACGTCGGTGGTCAGGTGACGCTCGGGGGCCTTGACGATGGCGCAGCCGGCGTAGCGGCCGACGATGTCGTACAGGCCGAAGCCGTGCTCGGACATCAGCAGCTCGGTGCCGTGTCCGCCATAGATCAGGGCGAGCTGGTAGATCAGGTCGTCCGAGCCGGCGCCGCAGACGATGCGCCCGGGGTCGAGGCCGAAGCGGGCGCCGATGGCCTGGCGGAGCGCGGTGGCGAAGCCGTCGGGGTAGCGGTGCAGGGTGGCGGCGGCCTCGGCGTAGGCGGCCGCGGCGGCGGGCGGCGGGCCGAAGGCGCCCTCGTTGGCCGACAACTTGATCACCCGATCGACGCCGGCAAGGCGGCTCTCGCCGCCCTTGTAGGGAGCGATGGCCAGGATCTCGGGGCGCGGGGTGGGCGGGCTCATGGCGGGGTCATGGGGGCGCCGGCCAGCGGAGCCGCGTAGGCGCCGAGGACGATGGCGGCCGGGTGCAGGGCCATCAGCCTGGCGTCGCCGTCTTCGAGGAAGCCTGGGATTTCGGTCAGGGCGTGGTCGCCCTGGGCGATCACCTGGCGGTTGGCAGGCCCGGCTGCCCCGAGCGCGCGCGGCAGGGCGACCAGGGAGACGTCGTCGCCGCTCGGGTCGGGCGGGGTGGCGGCCACCACCAGGGCGCCGGCGGCCGGCCCGGCTTCCGGCCGCCAGAAGGGCAGGCGGCCGACCACGTGCAGGCGCACGGCCGAGCGGTCGAGCAGCGCCGGCCACCAGGCGGGCGCTGGCTCGGCCGGCATCGGCAGCACGGCGACGGTGGCCGCACCTGCGCGCAGCGCGGCGATGGCG
>CAXUCZ010000033.1:0-10106 GCA_964249675.1 uncultured Acetobacteraceae bacterium
GCGGCGGGGGCCGATCTTCGCCGGGTTGGCACTGTTCATCGTGGCGAGCGCGGGCAAGGTGAGCGGGGCGCCGATCGGTGCGCCGACGCCGACGCAGCCGGTGGCCCCGGTCGTGCCGGTGTCGACCACGCCGCCGGCGTCAGGTGTGATCCTTGCCAGCCTGACGGAGCAGAACGGCAACCTGCACGTCACCGGCAGCAAGGAGCTCGGCGGCGCCAACACGATGCGCGAGACGATGGATGGGCACTACCTCGGCACGGTGACCGACGCCATGAAGGACGGCAGCTTCTCCACCGGCCTGCTCGGCGATGTCACCGCCGGCGCACACGTGCTGCAGCTCACCTTCGACGGCTCGAGCACGGTGGCGACGTACGACTTCACCAAGACGGCGACGGGCTCGATCGCCGACCTGGTGGCCACCTCGACCAAGGCGACGCAGGTGCTCGCGGTGGCCCATCACTAAGCCAGCGGGAAGCCGCGTTATCCACCCTGCAGGGGCCGTCCAAACGACAGGGCGGCCCCTGCAACGGGCTTTCGTATGACTGACAACCGCACGGATGAATTTCGTGCCGGGTCGTGACGCCAGAACAGGACGTCCAATCGCCTCTTGCTGGAGCTCCGCCATGAACCGTCGCCTCTTGCTGTCTGCCGCGGCCGTGTTGCCGCTTGCTGCCTGTGCCGGCGTGGAGGCCGACGCGAGCAAGGCCGCCACCGAGCTCAGCCTCACCGCCGGCGGCGTCAAAGCCACCTACGGCATCATCATGGGCATCGCCGGCGTCGCCGCCCTCGCGGTGCCGGCGCTTGGCCCGGTGGTAACCGCCGCGCAGGTCGCGCTGGCCGCGCCGATGGCGGCGATCGAGGCCGACGTCGCCACCGCCGAGCAACTCGCCAGTGCCAGCGCGGCGCTCACCACGCTGCTGATCACCGTGGCGCCGAACATGACCGCTACGGGGCATGCCTAGCGCCGTCCGCGAGCTCTACCGGATCCTGGAGGACCGCGAGCATCGCTGGACGGTGCGCTGGCTGCTCGGCACGCGCTGGGTGCTGGTGCATGGCCCGAGCACCGAGGCGGCCGCGCGCGACTGGCTCGACAGCGTCAAATGGGTGCGCCTGTAGGGTTGATCACCCCGCCGCGCGCGACTAGCGTTTTACGTGACAGGGACCCGCGACATGGCCAACGACGACAGCCCGCACAGCACCTTCGAGCCGGTTGCCGGCATGATGACGCAGGTGGGTAGCCTGTTCGAGTTCCGCTTCATCCTGCCGCTCAAGGTCGACGGCAAGACGCGCCACGTGCGGGTGTATGGTGTCGATGACATCACCCGCGTCGAATTTCACGACGAGGTCGAGCCGCAGGTCGTGTTCGGCGATTCCAAGCCGTGATGCGCAACCTGCGCCTCACCCGGGCGCCGCAGGTGCGATGCCGACTGACCGCCGACCAGTGGCAGCTCTTCACCGCCAGCCGCGACTGCAGCCGGGTCGCCGCCCTGCTCAACATTGCCTTCGAGGATGCCGTGAACGGGGGCGGATCGCTGGAGCAGGTGCGCGCCGCGGTCGAGGCGGTGATGCGTGAGTATCGCGACTATGGCGCCACCGACAGCGAGCCGCGGCACACCCTGGACGTGCTGATCGAGCAAGTGTTCGGCCGCTACTGATAAGCGGCTTTCCCGCGCGTCGTGACCGCACCCTGAGTAGGCCGAAAGGCGTCACCAGGGAGCTCGTTATGATTGCACCCGCACACGTCCGCCGCTCGCCACCGCGGAGCCGAGGTCGAGGCTGGGGCTACTACCCTTCCGGAGGCCTGCAGCGCACCTAGACCCCACGCCACGCGGCCGCGGCCGTTCGACATCGAGAGGCGCCCCACCGGGCGCCTTTCATCGTTTCAGGAAGCGGCGATACTCCGCCATGCGGTAGAGCATGCGCACCATCGCCGCGATCGCCACGCCATCGCCGGACACCACCAGCGCCAGGTGCGCGCCGCGGACATGCGGCCAGCCAAGGCACAGGCCGCACAGCGCGACCACCATGCCGCCCGCCATCATCCCACACAGCCGATAGGGCGACGGTGGCACTCGCGGCCGCGGGAAGCCGTGCAGCAGCAGCACCGGGCGTTGCGCGCGCGGCGGCGGGGGTGGCGGCCCCCTCATTCCTGCGGCCAGTCGTCGCGCTCGATCCGGTCCGCCAGGTCGCGCAGCGTGATGGCCACCTCCTTTTCCTCGACGTCGTCGGAAAGCTCGGACACCAGCTCGAGCACGTCGTGGCGAAAGCCGAGCAACTCCGCCACCGCATCGACCCGCGCATCCCGCTCCGGCCCCTCATCCGCGACCGACAGCGTCAGGTTCCTTTCGACGTTCACGAAGGCCCCGGAGGCACCGAGCATGCGCTCGCTGACCACGTCCGGCACATTCCGGTTCAGCGGCTTCTGAACTGACGCCGGCGCCTCTGCCCACTTCGGCACTGCAAGCCGGCGATCGGCCAGCCAATAGGCCAACTCGACCCAGACAGCGCCGTCGGGAAACGGCGCGCTGCTGGCGCCGCGCATCCATTGCACCGCGCCGGTCGACCAGAGCGCCCGGATGGTGTCCGCGTCCTCCGCCGTCTCCGGCCACCCCACGTCGTTCGGTGCTCCGTCGAGCCTGAGCCCCGTAAAGATCGGGCTACCGTTCATGCTTTGCGTGGCCACCACCGACAGGCCCTTGGGCTCATCGTCCGACATCATGGCGCCTCCTTCGGATCGTGTTGCCTCGCCTCGAGCTCCGCCTTCGCGCGCGCCAGCTCGCGCGTCGCCGCGGCGACGTAAGTGGCCAGGGTATCGATGCCGGTGCCGACCTTGCCCGCACGCTCGCCGCACATCGGACAGAACAGCGCGTTGGCCAGTTTGCCCACCTGGCGAAGGTCCATCGGCGTCCAGAGCACCGGCCAGACATGCGCGCAGGCCTCGCACACGCCGAGCATCGGGCGGCGCGGCACACGTGAGGGCGCCACCGGGGCAGGGGGCACCTGCGGTAGGCCGCGCCTCATTGCAGCCCCCGCTTGGCACGGATCATGTTCTGTCCGACGCGAATGGTGCGCGCCAGCCCCGGATCCTCCGCAAAGGCCTGCTCGAGGGCGTTGGGCGCCGGCTTGGTCGCGCGCAGGTTCCAGTTAAACAGCATCACCTCCGCGCAATAAGCGCAGATCGCGAGGTCGCCGGGGGCCGGCATCGCGCGCGGCCCCGCATCTGCCGCAAAATGCTGATCCAGCTTGGCCTTGCAGAACGGGCAAGCGCCGGCGTCCTGATAGGCCATGCTCGAGGTACTCATGCCGCGACCACCCGGCTCATCTCGCGCTCGAGCGCCTGCGCCTCCGCCGGGCTGGCCACCTGGAAGCACGGCCGGGAATAGTCGCCGCCCTCGCCCGGACAAACCACCTCGAGCGTGTGGATCCGGAACAGGCCGCCCAGCGTCCAGTCGCAGCCGCGCACGCCGCGGCGCGCCATCGCCCGACTGCCGCGCGCGCGATCCCCGGGCCACGGCCCGGCATCCGTCGCGCGGCCTTCGCAGCTAAAGCCGAGCACGTGGTCGACTTCATCCGGGTGCACGCCGGCGGCCATCAGCGAGGCCGGCGACTGCACCGTGCTGCAGATCGGACAGACGAACGCCCAATGTCGAGGATGGCTCACGCCCTGCGCCTCGGCGCGGCGCGTCAGCTCATCGCGAGTGATCACCTCGAGGCTGCTCATGCGGCGTCTCCGGCCGCCTCTTGCGCCACCGGCGTTGAGCCGGGAAGGTCCGGCAGCCGGGTCCAGTTGCCCATGGCGCACTGCCAGAGGGTGCCGTCATCGGCGAGGCCGAACACCCACGGCGTGCGGGTGGCGCCGTGCGGGCTTGGGGCGGTGGCGATCTGGACCAGTTTGCGAGGCATGGCGACATCCGGGGTTGTCGGGTGCGCACCAAGCGCACCCGGGCCCGGCCAGCCTAGATCGGATCGAGCAGTTGTCGAGCCGTGGTCGCGGTAAGGTCAATTCCCACGTGCGGCTCGAGCTCGGCGATGTTCGCCCGGCAGTGCAGCTCGAGGATGCGTGCCACCAGCACCGCCTGCAGCGCCACGCCGCCGGTCACGAAGCAGAAGCCGCCGGTGAGCAGCAGGGCGGTGGCGATCCAGTCATCCAGCATCGTCACACGTCCGCGGCTCGAGCGTGCCGCGTCCTTTGCAGGCCTTGCACTTGACGTACCAGGTGTCGGTCAGCCCGTCGGCCGCGATGCGCGATTTGTCGCGCATGCCGGTGCCCCAGCACGACGCGCACACTTCCAGCAGCCCCTTGATCGGCGGCGTCGTCTTGAACATCGCCCGCAACCTCTTCATCACCCGGCCCAGGCTGCCGTCACGCCCGGTCCGGGTGTGCGCTTTTCAGCCGTCGGCGGCGGGCGGCTTGGGCGGATCAGCCAGCGCGGCCGCCATCTGCTCACGCTCCCAGGCGCATGCCTCACATCGCCCGCACGCGCTTCCGAACGCGTAGCAACCCCGGCAGGTCGGATGCTTGAAGGTCTCAAAGGGGGGTCTCATGTCGGTCCGCTTTCCGTTCCATAGGCGCCGGCCGGCAGCTTCCAGTCGCGCGGGTTGACCAGGATGGGCTGGTCCCAGACACGGCCGTCTGCCATGCGGGCGAGCTCCGGCTGCTTCATCGCCGCCTCGAACGGCGTCCCCTTGTCGGCGCGCGTGCCGATGTCGTCGGTGCGGTGGATGGTGGTGCCAAAGCTCTTCTCGTAGTCCGCCACTTTCTTGAAGCTGTCCGGGAACAGGGCGCGGTTGGTGGCCCACTGCGCCGGGCTTCCAAAGATGCAGTTGCGGCAGCTCAGGCGCGAATAGCCGAGCTGGTAGGACGGGTGCGGCACAATGCCGTGGCGCTGCATCGCCCCCCACACCTGCTCTTCCGAGTGCCCGTGGATCGGCCTGTAGTGGTCGACGGACCGGCTCTGCGTGTTGGTGCGGTCCGGCTCGAGCACCTTGTATTTCGCCCGGTTGCTGCTCTCCTGCGCACGCTCGCCGGTCACCACCAGCGTCTTGCCGTCGGCGAACCGCTCCTGGTTGCGGATCGCGGCCGCGCCGACGTCGACCTTGAGCGCACCGGAGCACCAGCGCACCGAGAGATCCGCCGACACCTGGGGGAATTTCAGCCGGGTGCCCAGCTTGGTCGAGACGCCGCCGGCGCGCCCCTGGGTGCCGTCCGGCTTGTCGAATACCACGGCGGCCGTGTTCTGCGCATCGCGGTTCATTTCGCGCTCAAAACCGCCCTCGCGGTGCGAGAAGTAGATCGGCACCCCGAGCGCCTTGGCGAAGGCGCGGCAATAGGCCGGGGTGACCGGCCAATCCATGAACGAGCCTTCGGCGCCGCCATCGATGTCGTGGTGCCAGAGCTCGATCTTGTCCTTGGGACAGCCATCCTCGAGCAGCTTGACCACCGAGGCGATGCTGTCCTTGCCGCCGGAAAACATCACCAGCACGTGCTTGTAGTCGGCGAAGTCCGGCACGCCCTCGGTCTCGGTGCGCGCCACCGGGTTGATGTAGAGCAGCTTGGGGCCGGGCGGGGGCACCAGGGGCGGCGGCGGTGGTGGGCGGAGGTTGGTGAACAGGTCGCCCTGGTCGACCGGGCCACGGGCGCGCTCGCGTGCCGTGCGCTTGTCCGCGTGCGCCGCCACGAAAGTCCCGTCTCGCTTGGTGTAGGCGCGGACCGCGGACTTGAGCAGGATCAGCATAGGCGCACCCTGGCGTCACGACCCCGCTACGGGCCGATCAGCAGCCGGCAGAGCTCTTCCGCACCAAGGATGACGCCGGCGACCAGCACGGCGTAGAGCAGCCGGGGACGGCGCGGCGCTGGACGATAGAGCCAAGTGCGCCGGCCGTGCCGGATCATGGCGCGGTAATGTCCGTTCCCGCGGCCGCCGCCTCGAGCGCCCCGAACGCCAGCAGCGCGTCGGTTTCCATCTCGATGTCCTCGACCGCGCGGGCGAGCTCCGCCGCGAGCGGGCCCGGGATGCGCTGCTGATAGATCGCGGCGAGCTGGCCATAGTACCAGAGCACGCCCGGCCGGCCGCCGGCGAAGCGATCGAACACCGCCAGGCCGTGCGCGTGCAGGTCGGACAGGATCGCGCGCGCGTTGTGCAACTTGTCGCAGGCCGAGACCAGCAGCACGTCCTGGGGCTGGCGCTCGAGATGGCTCAGGTAGGAGGCCTTGCGCTCATGCCACGGCGGCGGCGCATCCGGCAGCCGCCAATCGGTGCAGGCAATCACGATGCGCGCCACCCGCGGCCCGAACTGGTCGAAGATCCGCGCCTCGTGCTCGAGGCCGCAATCCTCGAGCACGTCGTGCAGCATGCCGGCCTGCGCCTGCTCCGGGTCGCCGCCATACTCGAGCACCAGGCTCGAGACCGCCATCAGATGCGCGATGTAAGGGGTGCCGGAGCCCTTGCGCGTCTGCTCGCTATGCGCCTCGAAGGCATAGGCGATGGCGCGCTCGAGGCGGAACCAGCGATAGACCTTCGTGTTGGCTTCCTGTGTCGGCTTCATGGCTGGGCTCCCTTGCGTTGACGTGCCTGCCCGACTTTCGGCGCGTCGCTGCGCATGCCGTCGGCAAAGCCGAACGGGAACAGCAGGGCCGGGTCAGCGAAGGCGTAGAGGTGATACTGGTTCGCCAGGTCGACCACGCGGCTCGCCCGCGGGTAGAGCTCCACCGCCTCGTATTCCGGACCGAGCAGCTCGTTCTTGATGCGCTGCAGGTCGCGCCAGTCATGGATCGGCCGGCGGTCCAGGCTCTTGATGCTCAGGTGGATCATCGGCGGCCAATTCTCGCCCACCACCGAGGCGCGATCGATCGCCACCTGGTAGCGCGAGTTCTTCCACAGCTCGGAGAACAGCGAGGTGTCGATCTGCCGCTGCACGTCGGCGAGCGGCACGTGCAGGGCGGCGGCGATGCGCTCCGCCTCGCCAGGCGGGGATGCCACCGGCGTCGCGCGCGCAAACGCCGTCCAGGGCGCCGGCGGCTTCACAGGAACGGCTCCCCGGCATGGTTGGTGAAGTGCTCGACCTCGCGCACGTAGCCCGACATCACCTCGAGCGAGCGGTGCCGCGACACCGCCTGCATCTTGAAGATGGTGGCCCCGGTGCGCGCCGCCGACGTCAGGAAGCCGGCGCGCAGCGAGTGTCCGGCGAACGGCTTGGGATCGAGGCCGGCGGCCGTGGCGCGCTTCTTGACGATGCGCGCGACCGCCTCGCCGGACAGCGGGCCGCCCAGCACGTTGCCGCGCAGCACCGCCCGGAAGATCGGCCCCTCGGTGATGCCGGCGGCCGCGAGCCAGGTTTGCACCGAAGCGGCCGGCTTGATGGTGCGCCCGGCCAGGATGCCGATACGCTGGCCCAGGCCTTCCTGGTCCGTCTTGGAGCGCCGGATGGTGACCATGAGGCCGCTCTTCTCCGGCTCGAGGTCGGCGACCTGCAGCGCCACCAGCTCGGACCGCCGGAAGGCGCCGGCAAAGCCCAGCGCCAGCAGCGCGCGGTCGCGCAGGCCGATCAGCGAGCCGTCGCAGGTCGACACCATCTTGAGCACGACGTCGTCGGTGGCGGCGCGCTTGCGCTTGGGGGTGCAGTCGATCTTGCGGCGAATGCCGCGCATCGTCTTGCAGACCTCTTCCAGGCGGGTCGGCGTCTCGAGGCCGGCCAGGCGGTGCGCGTAGCGGATCGCCGCCATGCGCCGCCCCAGCGTCGACGCCGCCTTGCCTGCATCCGCGCCCTCGGCGAGGAAGTCGGCGACCGTCGTGCCGGTGGCGGGCATGGCGCAGAGGTCGCGCAGGGCGCACCAGGCTTTGAAGGTGCGCAGGTCGGACGCATAGGCGCGACGCGTCGACGCACTCTCCGCCTCGAGGATGTAGTCGCGCGACCGGCCGACGGGCGGGATCACCAGCGCCCCCTCGGTGATCGGCGGGATGAGGGCAGGCAGCATGGACATGAGAGGTCTCCGGGAAATGGACTTACCGCACCCTACGGACCGGCATAACCGGCGTCAACGGCATACATTATGCTGGTGACGCGAGAGGCGCCGTTGACGCTGGTTATGCCGCCGTGCGAGGGTCGCCACCATGCCCGACCGTGAGCCGAATTCCGTGCGCGTGATCACTCCCATGCCGTCGTCCCTGGTGGCCCGGCTCGACGCGGTGCGGTTTGCCGAGCGCCACCCGTCGCGCGCCGACCTGGTGCGGCAGCTCCTGGACGAGGCTCTGCAGGCGCGCGCCGCGAGCACCGCCAAGGTGCCCCGCTAGAAGTCGTCGTCATCGCTCACGTAGCGGCGACGCTCGATCTCGCTGCCGATGGAGCTCAGCCGATCCTCACGGGCACCGCTGGCCTTTGCCTGCGCATCCCTGACCACCTCGAGCAGCAGCTCCCACTCGTCGGTGTCCAGGGCGAGCCCCCTCATGGCAGCGCCGGCAGCTTCTCGCCCGGATGCAGCAGCGCCTTCACCGTGCCCATGAACAGGTAGTCCTTGGCGCGCTGCGCCTCTGGAAGCTGGTCGTACGGCACGAAGCACGGATGCTGCTTGAGCTCCGGGTTCTTGACCGGCCCCCAGGTCCAGCCGTCGCGCAGCTTCTCGTTCAGCCAGGCGACGTGACTGTCCGCCGGCTCCGCGCCCGGGTGCGCGCGATGGAACGCCACCCCGTTGACCGGGCTGTCGCGCTGCCAGGGCGGCGCCTCTTCCCAGGCGGGTTGCGAGCGATCGCCGATCGCGGCGCAATAGGCGCGGTTCACCTCGTGCGCGACGCGCGCAATCTCTTCGTCTGTCATGCTCTGTCCCTTCATTGCGGCGCGTGGTCCGGGTGGTGGCGGTACAGCACCACCTTGATCCAGCCGCCCTCGACCACACTGATTTCCTCGATCCAGCCGGTAGCCATCGCCATCGCCAGCACCGCCTCGCGCAGCTCCGGCTTGAGGGTGGCGTCGACCCGGTTGGTGTGCGGCATGCCCATCTGGTGCCAGATGACGCCGCACATGAAGCCGTGCGCGAAGCTGTCCGACTGGTCCGGAAACACCAGGTTCGGCGAGACTCCGGCGGGCGGCTTGCTCACGCGTCGCCCTCGAGGTGCTGCTTCTCGATCGGGAATTCCGCCTTCAGCACCAGGTGCAGATAGTCCGGGCTGTCGTTGAGCTGCCAATAGACGCCGGGACGGTGCGCAACGGCGCGCAACAGACCCTCCAGCACCAGGCGGCAGTCGCGCGGAGCGGTGGCCTCGTAGACCGGCTGCGTCGGGTCGATGACGTAGGAGGCGATACGCGCGCAGAGCTCAAAGCCGGCGCGGAAGTCGATCGTGCTCTCCGCGGGCGGCAGCGGCGGCGTGGGGATCAGGACCGGCGGCTGCTCCTGTTCCTCGTTCGGGTCGAGGTCGACCGCCAACAGCTCCAGCCACTCGATATCGCGGCCTTCGTCGGGCTCGCATTGCTGGATGCGATCGTGCACCAGGTCGCGGCACACCGACCGCTGCAGGCGCGTAAGGGTAAAATCGTTCGGCATGAGCTCAGCTTTCAGGGTTGGGGATTGCGGTTTATCGCGCCCTCAGTTGAGGGCGAGCTCGGGGTCGCGATGCGTCTCGCGCGCCTCGACCGCGTCCGGCGCCGGCGTGCCGCCGGTCTGTCCGATCCTGCGATCGAGCTCGGCCGCGGCCGCGAGATGCGCCGCCCGGGCACGCGGCAGATCGCTCACTTTCTGCCCCTTGGTTTCGGCAGCCTTGTAGCCGGCGGCCACCTTGAGCGGATTGGCGATGGTGATGTCGGTGTCGAACACCCGCTTGCAGACGGCGTGCTCGATCGCTTGCGTCGTGCGACCGAGCAGCTCGGCAATCTCCGCGTAGGAGCAGCCGCCCTCGAGCGCCTCTTTGCCCATTTTCTTGTCCGCCTCGGTGTATTTGCAGCTCGACCGGGCCGGCTTCGATGGCCTGGCAGGCGGCGCCGCCACCGGATCCGGCCTCGGCGCGACCTGCGCCGTCACGCTCACGGCCGGCGCCATAGCGGTCTCCGGTAGCCGCTGCGTCAGCACCAGCGGCGGCGGTGCCGATACGACGCTGGCCGGCGCCAGCAGCGCCAGC
>CAXUCZ010000033.1:10116-15149 GCA_964249675.1 uncultured Acetobacteraceae bacterium
CGGTGCCGGCCCGGCTTGCAGGGCATCCCACCGTTCGATGAGCTTGAGGGTCTCGGTGAGGTTGCCGCCGCACTCGAGGAAGGCCTGGTCGAAGATCTGTTGCCGGGTGAAGCTGATCGTCATGGTCGCTCCTATGACGGGGTTCTGGGTTGATAGGGCGGGTCGGACAGGGTCAGCACCGGTAGGCCAGGCCCGTTGATGCTGTAGATCGCCAGCGTGCGCGTCGGGAACGCGAGCAGCCGGAAGGCAAAGCGGCGCTGCATCTGCCGCGCCTGGAACAGGGTGCAGCGCACGATCAGGCCGTGCTCGGCGTTCATCTCGCTCACCGGGCCGCCGCGATGCGTCTGGTCGACCATCACGGTGATGCGCCGCGACATCCGCTCCCAGGCCGCGGCGGCGTCGATCCGTTCCGGCTCCGGAGCGGGTGGTGGTGGCGGCGATGCGGGCGGCGGCATGCTCGCGCTCGCGCTCGGCGGCGCCAGCAGCAGGACCGGCTCAATCAACGGCCGCCCCCGCCACAAGCCGGCGACGCTGGACACCGCATTGTCGAGCCAGGCCGCCGCCCAGAGCAGGGGGTGCCTCACGCAATCCGCACCATGCCGAACGAGAAGCCGTTGCCGGTCCGGTACAGGCCGCCTTTCTGTAGGGTGCCGCAGGCGGCGGCGAATTGCCGGGCCGTCACCTGACCTAACTTGACCTGGTGGAACCACACCACCGCCCAGCCGTCCGGATCCGGCTTCTGTGCCACTGCACGCATCCGCTGCAGCACCACCACCCGCCGCGCCGCATTGTTGGCGACCACCTCGCGTTGCGTGCTGTCCTGCCGGCGCCGGGCGCGCGCTTGCGCGATGCGCTCGCCCGGCGGCTTGCAGCCCTCGAGCAGCCACGGCACCGGATCATCGAGGATCTCGTTGTGCCCGTCGCGCAGCACCCGCAGCACCCGCACCGGATCGTCCTGCGAGGCCGCCAGCAGCTTGCCCATCAGGGCGCGGGCGCCACGTTCCGGCTTGCCGGTGATGGCGCGCAGCAGCGCCAGGCCGTCGTGCCAGAGCCGATGCCGCGCGGCCGCCTTGGCATCCGGATCCGAGCGGCGCCGCGGCGCCTCGGGGAGCAGGTCGCGCATCAGGGCAGCCCGCGATGGCGCATGATCTTGCGCGCCAGGCGAGCGGCCTTCTGCCGGCTACGCCGCTGCGCCACCGCCCGAGTGCCCTCGAGCTGGAGACGCAGCTTGAAGCTCGGCCGCTCGTTCGGCTTGTCTCCGCCCAGATTGATCATGCCGATGTCCGCGAACAGTCGCATCACGGCAGATGTCAACGGCTCGAGCGCCCCTGTTACGACCCTCTTAACCCTCGCGGTGCGGCGGCTCATGCCTGCGCTCCTGATAAGTGCCGTTCCCGGACCGGCACCGAGCCGGGAAACGGCATGTCCGAGATTGCCGACCAGGTAAGCGCATGGCCCGGCGGCAGCGGGTCCTTGCCCTCCAGTTCGCGCGGCGAGCGGCTGCGGGTGCTCTTGCGCGAGGCGCGGGACCGCAGCGGGCGAATGCGCTTGACGCCTCGCGCCCGCTGCAGGCGCTCGCGCACCGAGCGCGGCTTGAGGCCGACGCGCAGGCCGATGTCGGCCGCCGAGAGGCCCTCTTCGTGCAGGCGCACGATCAGGCGGATGTCGACATGGAGCGAGGTGCTCACGATCATATCCGCGACACCCGCACCGGCATGAGCGTGTAGAGCGCCGCCGGATCGTCCGGATCCGACCAGTTCGCCGGCCCGGTCGCATCGCCGATCGCCAGCTCGATCGTGCCGCCGGCGAGTTGCGCGATGCAATCGCGCACGTAGCGCGCCTGGAAGCCGACCAGCAGCTCCGGGCCGGGATAGACCACGTGATCGTCGCCGAGCGTGTCCATGGCGCGACCGCGCTTCTCATCGACCATGGAGAGCGTCAGGCCGTTCTGCTCGAGCGAGAAGCGTAATTGCTTGTCCCGCTCGCCGCCGACAAAGCCGACGCGTTCCGCGATGGCCTGGAAAGCCGTCCGGTTGACCGTGAGGCGGTATGGCAGGTCGCTCGGGATGACGCGCTCGTATTCCGGGAACACGCCGTCCACCAGTTTCGTCGCGAAGCTGACGCCGGCGGCCGTCACCAGCAGGCGGCGCTCGTCCACATCGATGTCGAGCTGCTCCGCCATCTCGCACAGGCGGCGGAGTTCGTCGGTGACCTCGCGCGGCACGATCACGCCGCGCATGGCCAGCGCGCCGGCGGGCAGCGGCGCGTCGACCCGTGCCAGCCGGTGCCCGTCGGTGGCCACCGCGCGCAGCGTGGCGTTGTCGCTGTCGCCGGCCACGTGCAGGTAGAAGCCGTTGAGGTGAAAGCGGCTGCTGTCCTTGCTCATCGCATGCGCAACCCGATCGATCATGCGCAGCAGGTCCTTGGAGGGGATCGTGAAGGGGTTGAGCCCGGGCACGATCCGCGCGGTCGGCCAGTCACGCGGATCCAGCGTGTTGAGGCTCGACTTGAACCGGCCGGCGCGGATGGTGAGCAGGCCGCCGGCGTCGCCCTGCAGGGTGAGCTCGGCACTGTCCAGGCGGCGTGCCACCTCGTGCAGCGCCTCCGCCGACACCGCCACCTGGCCCGGCGTGGCAACCGCGGCCGCCACCTCGAGCGTAATCGTCATCTGCTGGTCGGTCGCGTGCAGGTGCACCAGGCCGGAGGCCTCGGCATCGATCAGCACCGTCTCGAGGATCGGCACCCTGCCTTGCGCGGCGACCTTGACCAGACGGCCGGCGGCGCGCAGCAGCGTGGCGCGCGCGATGGTGAGCTCCATCAGTTGCGCACCTCTGTCGACGTCGCCGCCAGGCGCGTCTCGCGCACCATTTCCTCGAGCATCCCGAGCGGGATGGTCTCGGCGGTCCACTCGTTCGGCATCAGCGCCAGCACCACGCGCTGCGACCCGCCGAGGTTGAGGGCGTCGCGCAGCGCCGTCATCATCGCGATGCGGTCGGTCTCAGGCGTGTCCGCCGGCGCGCGGAACAGCAGCACCTGCGGCTTGCTGCCATCGATCTGCGCCACCAGCTCGAGCGCGGAAAGCAGCCCCTTGTCCTTGCGTTTCGTCATGCGTCCGGCTCTGGCCTGCTACGGGGTGAGGTCGTTACGTATTCAGAACGGTATGTCATCATCGAGTTCCCGGCCTTCGGCGGCGTAGTCGCGGTGGGTGGCGGCCTCGGAGCTCGAGCGGCCGTGCACCGGCGCCGGCCCGCTGGCATGCCCCGCGCTCGAGGCTCCGCCCTGGTCCGGCTTCGGGCCCACCAGCGTCAGCTCACCGCGAAAGCTGCTCAGGACGATCTCGGTGGTCCAGCGATCGGCGCCGGCCTGGTCGGTCCATTTGCGCGTCTTGAGCTGGCCCTCGACATGCAGCAGCGAGCCCTTGTGCACATACTTGCGCACCACCTCGGCAATGCGCTCGTTGAACACCACGATGCGATGCCACTCGGTGACCTCGCGATCCTCGCCGGTCTGCTTGTCCTTCCAGCGTTCGGCGGTGGCCAGCGTGAAGGTGGCGATCGTCTGCCCGGCCTGGCCGGTGCGGATCTCCGGCTCCTTGCCCACGTAGCCGAGCACGGTGGCCTTGTTGATCGAGCCGGCCATCTACGTCGCCTCTTTCGGCGGCGGCTCGACCGTGCCCTCGCCGGTGACCGCGGCGTTCGGGGCGTCAATCTTGGCGGTGCCCTGCACCATGTGCGCCGGCGGCGTGTGGATCACCGCGGCCGCCGCCCGGTTGCCGGTGGTGGCGCGCGTGATGTGCCCGCGCACCATCATCCGGAAGCGGTTGGTGAGGTTCTCCACGTCATCGATGCTCGGCACCCGGCCATGGAGCTGCTGGAAGCCGTGCACCGCGAAACCGGCCGCGCCATGCAGCAGGCCGGCGCTGACCATCTCGGTGTCGATCCCCGAGCTCACCAGTTGCGCGCCGTAGCTGGTCACCGTGTTCGACACGTCGCCGTGCATGCGTTCGGCCTGCCCGGCGGCGGCGGATTTCTGCATCATCACGCCGGCCTTGGCGTCGCGATTGGCCGCGATCTTGGCCGCCGTGCTCGCCTTGTGCTCGAGGTCCTTGTCGTCTGCCATGCTCTAGCGGCCTCCTAAGCCGTGGATTTGATGTTGCGGGGCATGCCCAAGCTGGCGCTGCAGGTCGCGCACCGCCTCGAGGGCGGCGTCCAGGTCGAGCCGGGTGCGCGTCAGCTCCGCCTCGATCGCGCCAGGCGGCCGCCGGCGCCCGAGCGGCTGGTTGTACGGGTCGATCTCGACCTTCGGTTGCGAAGCCATGTCCTCGACCACCTGCAGCCAGCCCGCCTTGATCGAGGCCACCACCGCCGGATCATCGATCTTGAGCACCCACCGTCCGGTGGGGATCGGCGGCGCGCCGCCCTCGACCGCCATGCGCGCCCAGATCGCCTCGAGCAGTTGCATGCGCACGATGCGCGAGCCTGGCCAATGCTCACCGAGCTCGTCCAGGCCGGCCGCCAACATCGAGGGCGTCGGCAGGGTCGGCAGGGGCGCGCGGTAATCGCAATTATCGACGTGGTCCATCACGGCCTCTCCCGATCGCCGAACGTCTGCTTGGGCAGCTCTGAGGGCGTGAGACGCGCGGGCTCGGCGTGTCTCGAGCCCCCGATTTGTCTCGCCTCCGGCGCCGGATTTTCTGAAAAAACGGCAGTTGCCGGCCGCGAGACAGGCGAGACGGTTTTCTCATTCGTCTCGACCAGAGCCTCTAGCTGCTCGCTGATCGTGCGCTCCGGCGCCGCCGGCCGAACCGGCCGCACCGAGGGCCGGTAGCCCGGCAGCGGTTGCCGTGCCGGGTGCGCCATCGCCTCGAGCCGGCGCGCCAGGCGGGGCGGCTTGTGGCTCTCCACCGACACCGTTTCGTTGAGCACCTGCAGGAAGGCGCGCGGGTGCAGGCGCTCCATCTGCTCGAGCCAGACATCCACCGCGACGTCCGAGGTGGCACTGCCGGGCGCCACCATGCGGCGATACCGGCGCAC
>CAXUCZ010000034.1:0-4119 GCA_964249675.1 uncultured Acetobacteraceae bacterium
GAGGGCGGCCGGCGCCAGGCCGTGCGCGGCGCGGCGGCTGCGCGTCTGCCAGGTGACGAAGGCGATCGCCGCCAGCAGCAGCAGCGCGAGCACGTAGCTGGCGACGTCCGGCAAGTAGCTCTGCGCGACGGCGACCAGGCTCGCGGAGACCGGCGCGATGGTGACGCCGCCGGTGATGCCGAGCAGGACGCCGCGGAAGGCCAGCAACCCGGCCAGGGTGACGATGAAGGACGGCACCCGCAGATAGGCGACCCAGTAGCCGTTGAAGGCGCCGATCAGCGCTCCGGCGGCGACCACCAGCACGATGTTGAGCGCCAGAGGCAGGTGCACGCTCACGTCCAGGAGCGCGGCGATGCCGCCGAGCAGGCCGAGCAGCGAGCCGACCGACAGGTCGATCTCGCCGGAGATGATCACGAACACCATGCCGCAGGCGAGCATGCCGGTGATCGCCATCTGCCGCAGCAGGTTCGACAGGTTGCGCGGGCTGAGGAAGTCGCCGTCGGTGAGCTGGCCGAACAGCGCCCAGATCAGCATGATGGCGATCACCAGCGCCAGGATCTTGTAACGTCCGAAGGCGCGCTTCAGGGCCTCGGCGCGCAGCGTCCGCCGACGCTCGGCGGGTGCCGCCGTCAGGGCCTCGGGGGTTGCCGACGGCGGCAGCAGCATACTGGTCTCGGCCATGGATCGGAGGTCCTTAGCTGGCGAGCGCCAACGCGTCGGCGGTGCTCGGCCGCGCGGTGATCGCCGCTTCCAGCACCCGCTCCTGCGTCAGCGTCGCGTCGTTGACGAAGTCGCCCCGCAGCTGCCCTTCGCCGATCACCAGCACCCGGTCGCTCATGCCGAGCACCTCCGGCAGCTCGGAGGAGACCATGATGATGGACACGCCCTGCTTTACCAGGGCGAACATCAGCATGTAGATCTCGTATTTGGCGCCGACGTCGACGCCGCGCGTCGGTTCGTCGAGGATCAGGATGCGCGGGCGGGCCTCCAGCATCTTCGAGATCACCGCCTTCTGCTGGTTGCCGCCGGAGAGGCTGGCGATCGGCAGCAGCGGGCTTGCGGTCTTGATGCGCATGCGCCTGATCGCGTCGTCGATGACGCCGAACTCCTCGGCCTCGTTGATGAGCCCGGCGGCGCTGAAGCGCTGCAGAACCGCCAGGGTGATGTTGTAGCCGACGCCGAGCCCGGGCACGATGCCGTTCGCCTTGCGGTCCTCGGGCACCATGCACAGGCCCTGACGCACCGCATCGCCTGGCGAGCGCACCCGGATCACGCGGCCATCGAGCCGGATCTCGCCGGAATGCGGCCCGCGATAGGCGCCGAACAGGGCGCTCACCAGCTCCGTGCGGCCGGCGCCGACCAGGCCGGCGATGCCGACGATCTCGCCGCGGCGGAGCGCGAACGAGACGTCGTCCACACGCCGGCGGGCGCTGTTGTCCGGATCAAGGCAGGTGATGCCGATCGCCTCGAACACCACCTCGCCGATCGCATGCGCCTCGCGCGGGAACAGCGACGTCATGTCGCGGCCGACCATCATGCGGATGATGTCGCTGGTGGCGAGGTCGCGCATCGGTGCGTTGCCGACGAAGCGACCGTCGCGGATCACCGTCACCTGATCGGCGATCGCCTCGATTTCCTCGAGCTTGTGCGAGATGTAGACGCAGGCGGTGCCGCGGCGCTTGAGGTCGCGCACCAGGCGCAGCAGGATGGCGGTCTCGGACTGCGTGAGCGACGAGGTGGGCTCGTCGAGAATGAGCAGCTTGGCCTGCTTGCTAAGCGCCTTGGCGATCTCGATGAGCTGCTGCTCGCCGCCGGCGTAACGCGCCACCGGCAACGAGACGTCGATGTGGCCCATGCGCTGGTCGGCGAGCAGCGCGGCCGCGTCCGCCTGCATGCGGTCGACGTCGATGAAGCCGAGGCGCCGCGGCTCGCGGCCGAGAAAGATGTTTTCGGCGACGCTGAGCTGGGGCACCAGCATCAGCTCCTGATGGATGATGACGATGCCGACCGCCTCGGTCTCGCGGATGGAACCGGCGCGGAGCGGCACGCCGTTCCAGAGGATCTCGCCGCCCCAGCTGCCGTACGGGTAGACGGCGGAAACCACCTTCATCAGCGTCGACTTGCCGGCGCCGTTCTCGCCGCACAGCCCGACGCACTCGCCGGCCCGCACCCGCAGATCGACCCCGTCCAGCGCCGACACGCCGGAGAAGCTCTTGGTGATGCCTCGCATCTCCAGCAGGTACTCGGCCAATCGGAGCTCCTTAAGGAAGCGGTTCTTTTTTGAAAAAAAGAACCAAAAAACTTTTGCCCTATGAGGGTGTGGCTGGGTTAGTGCATGACGACGGAAGAAAGTTTTTTGCTTCTTTTTTACAAAAAAGAAGCACTTACTTTCCGTTGAGTTGCGCCTGAGTAAGATAGCCGTCGGTGACCAGGCGGTTGACGTTGCTCTTGGTGAGGGCGATCGGCGTGAGCAGGATGGTGTTCACGTTCTCGGCGCCGTTGCTCATCGTCGAGGTGAAGGCCGGCTTCTCGCCGCGGGCGAGCTGGACGGCGACCTGGGCGGCGGTCGAGGCGATCAGCTTGAGCGGCTTGTAGACCGTCATCGTCTGGGTGCCGGCCTCGATCCGTTGCGCGGCCGCGACGTCGGCATCCTGGCCGGAGACGCCGGTCTTGCCGGCCAGGCCCTGCGCCGCCAGAGCCTGGATGGCGCCGCCGGCCAGCGCGTCGTTGGAGGCGACGATGCCGTTGATCTTGTTCTGGTTGGCGGTCAGCGCGTTCTCGGTGTCCGACAGTGCGGTGGTGGCGCTCCACTCCGGCACCCATTGCGCGCCGACCACCTTGATCTTGCCGGCGTCGATCTGCGGCTGCAGCACCTTCATCTGGCCGTCGCGCAGCAGCTTGGCGTTGTTGTCGGTCGGCGAGCCGCCGAGCAGGTAGTAGTTGCCGCTCGGCACGGCGTTGACCACGCCTTGGGCCTGCATCTCGCCGACGCGGACGTTGTCGAACGAGACATAGGCGTCGAGCGGGGCATCCAGGATCAGGCGGTCGTAGGAGATCACCTTGATGCCGGCCTGCCTGGCCTCGCGGATGGTGTTGCCGAGCACCTTGCCGTTGAACGGGACGATGACGATCACGTCCATGCCGCGCGAGATCAGGTTCTCGATCTGCGCCGTCTGACGCTCCTCGCTGGCATCGGCGGACTGCACGTTGACGGTGGCGCCCAGGGCCTTGGCCGCGGCGATGAAGTAGTCGCGATCATGCGCCCAGCGCTCGAGGCGCAGGTCGTCGATCGAAAAGCCGATCTTCGGATGCGCCGCGTTTGCCAGCGCCGCGCCCGGCAGGGCGGGCGCGAACGCCAGCACGGCGCCGAGCAACAGCGCCCGGCGGCTCGGGCGTCGGGCTTGATCCGTGCGGCCGCTCGTCGTCATCGTCATCGTCATCTCCCTGGTTGCCGAACTTCGCCGGAATGGTCGGGCGGCTCGGTCTTGATGCGGGCGCATCCGAGCAAAATGCGTTACGCTACGCAAGGGGCGAACGTGCGTCATCGCGCTGCAACACGACAAAGATCTGCGGCGCGAGATCGATGCGGAGGAGATCGGAACGGGCATGCTTGATTGACGTGCCTCAAGGCTCGGCCATAGAGTTTTGCACGCCTCCGGGCGTGGCGCAGGGAGGCGTTTTGACCAAGGTCACCGTGTTCGAGGTCGCCGCCGAGGCGGGCGTCAGCCTGGCGACGGTCGACCGGGTTTTGAACGGGCGGCCCGGCGTGCGGACGTTGACGATCGAGCGCGTGCAGGGTGCGGTCGAGCGCCTCGGCTTCCGCCGCGACGCCTTCGCCGCCGGCCTCGCCACGCGCCGGCGCGAACGTTACGCCTTCGTGCTGCCCGCCGCCGGGCGCAGCTCCTTCATGGACACGCTGCGCGACAGCCTTGTCGCCCTGGCGTCGGCGATGGCCGACCAGCGCGTGACGATCCGGATCGTCGACTATCGGCCGCTCGACGACGCCTCGCTCTGCGTCGCGCTCGGCGGACTGATGGCGGACATTCCCGAACGCGGCCTGGACGGGATTGCCGTCGTCGGGATCGACGCGCCGGGGGTGCGCCATGAGATCGACCGGCT
>CAXUCZ010000034.1:4129-5533 GCA_964249675.1 uncultured Acetobacteraceae bacterium
GGTCTCCGACGTCTCGCCCTCGCGGCGGCGCCACTTCGTCGGCATCGACAACACGGCCGCCGGGCGCGTCGCCGCCTCGTTGATCGGCCGGATGGCGCGACCTGCGGCAGGGCTTGTCGGGCTGATCGTCGGGCAGATGACGCTGCACGACCATGCGGACCGGCGGCTCGGCTTCGAGCAGGTGATCCGGCGCGAGTATCCCTCGCTCCGGCTGCTGGAGGTTCTGGAAGGCCGCGACGACAGCGCCACCGCCGGGGCGCTGACGCGGGGATTGCTGGCCAGGCACCCGGACCTGGTCGGCCTCTACAGCGCAGGGGCCGGCAATCGCGGCGTGATCGCGGCGCTGGCCGACCTGCCGGCGGCCAGCCGACCGGTCGTGGTCGCCCACGAGCTTTCGCCCCATGTCCGCGACGCCCTGCTCAGCGGCGTGATCACTGCCGTGCTGCACCAGAACCAGGCGCACGAAGCCGCCGAGGCGCTCGCCGCCCTGCGCGCCGCCGCGGGCTTTGCGCCGCTGCCGTTCAACGGCGGCGTCCGGCCGATCCCGACCGAGATCTTTCTGCGCGACAACGTGCCGTGACGCCTCGTCGCGAGGCCCACTTCAGGAGCACTGCATGACTGCCAGCTTCTTCGGCGACATTGCCACAGTGCGCTATGAGGGCCCGCACACCGACAACCCGTTCGCCTATCGCTGGTACGATCCGGGCCGCGTCGTGCTCGGCCGGCCGCTTGCCGAGCAGCTGCGCTTCGCCGTCGCATACTGGCACTCATTGGCGATGAACGGCAGCGACCCGTTCGGCGCGCCGACGCTCAAGCGCCCCTGGATGGATCGGTCCGACGCCATGGCGGCGGCGCGCGACAAGGCGGATGCGGGATTTGCGCTGTTCCGCATCCTCGATGCGCCGTTCTACACCTTCCACGATCGCGACGTCGCGCCGGAGGGCGAGACGCTGGCCGCCAGCCTCCGCCACCTGCACGAGATGGCCGATTATCTCGCGCGCGCAATGGAGGTTGCCGGCAGCCCGCGCCTGCTTTGGGGCACGGCGAACCTGTTCAGCCATCCGCGCTACATGGCGGGCGCTGCGACCAACCCGGACCCGGAGGTGTTCGCCTACGCCGCGACCACGGTAAAGCACTGCATGGACGTGACCCATCAGCTCGGCGGCGCCAACTACGTGCTGTGGGGCGGGCGCGAAGGCTACGAGACGTTGCTCAACACGAACCTGGCGCAGGAGCTCGACCAGCTTGGGCGCTTCCTGAGCCTGGTCGTCGACTACAAGCACAAGGTCGGCTTTGCCGGCCAGATCCTTATCGAGCCGAAGCCGAAGGAGCCGACGGCGCACCAGTACGATTTTGATGCCGCAACGGTGTATGGCTTTCTGCGCCACTACGGACTGGACCGCG
>CAXUCZ010000034.1:5543-15070 GCA_964249675.1 uncultured Acetobacteraceae bacterium
TCGAATCCAACCACGCCCTGCTCGCCGGCCACAGCTTCGAGCACGAGATCGCCACCGCCGCGGCACTCGGCATCTTCGGCTCGCTCGACGTCAACCGCGGCGACCCGCTGCTGGGCTGGGACACCGACCAGTTTCCGAGCAGCCTGCAGGACATGACGCTGGCGCTCTACCACGTCATCCTGGCGGGTGGCCTCGGCCAGGGCGGGCTCAACTTCGACGCCAAGATACGCCGCCAGTCGATCGACCCGGCCGACCTCGTCCTTGCCCATGTCGGTGGAATGGACCTGTGCGCGCGGGCCTTTATCGTCGCCGCCGAGCTGGTGGAGACGCGCACCCTGCTGGCGCCGCTCGAAGCACGCTACGCCGGCTGGCAGACGGAGCGCGCCCGCGCGATGCTCGTCGGCGAGCTCGGGCTGACGGAGATCGCGGCCGACGCCGAGACCCGGACGTTGGATCCGCAGCCTCGCTCCGGCGGTCAGGAGCGGCTCGAAAACCTGCTTGCGCGGGCTTTCTAGGAGGACAGGGTCAGGGCTCTGCCCTGACCCGCTGGGGGCGGCGCCCCCAGACCCGCATCCGTTTGGAGGCGCAACGGGCGCTTGCTTGCTTGGCGAAGCCGTTCAATCCGGTTTGCACAGCATGGAGCTCGCGGCGAACGCATGAACAACAAATGGATTTTAAAAGCTTCGCCTTCGATCAGGTCCAGGGCGACGCCTCCGGCCTTTGCTTCGATACCTTGTCAGATCATCCGCCTGCTCACTACTGTGCCGGCCAACACGGCCGCCGTCATGGGACGGTCAATGGCTGGATCATGGGGAGTGCGACGATGACCAAGCAACGGGCCGCCATCTGGCCGGCCGCCGCCTTGCTGAGCTTCGCCGTGACGGCGCCGGGGGCGCGGGCGCAGCAGTCGGCGGGGCCGCAGACGGTGCAGTCGCAGTCGAGCGCGACCTGCACCGATCCGTCGCCGAGCCATGCCTCCCTTGCCGGCATGGTGGTCGGGTTCTCGCAGTCCGAGAACGAGCAGAACCCGTTCCGCGCCGGCGAGACCGCCTCCGTCAAGGCGGCGGCGGCGGCGGCCGGCGTCACCCGCCTGCTCTATACGAACGCCGAGGACAGCCAGGCCAAGCAGGTGGCCGACATCGAGAGCATGATCAGCCAGGGCGCGCAGGCGCTGGTGGTGGCGCCGCTGAACGCGACCGGGCTGCAGCCGGCGCTCGAGCAGGCGGCGGCGAAGAACATCCCCGTCGTCACCATCGACCGCCAGACGGCCGGCACCGCCTGCAAGCCGGTGATCACCTTCCTGGGCTCGGACTTCCACGCCCAGGGTCTGCGCGCCGCGGCGGCGATGGCGGCGGCGACCGGCGGCAAGGCCAAGATCATCGAGATCCAGGGCGCCTACGGCAACAGCGTCGAGACCGCCCGCACCGACGGCTTCGCCGAGGGATTGAAGGCGCATTCCGGCATGACGCTGCTCGCCGCGCAGACCGGCAACTGGTCCGCGACCGACGCGCAGAAGGTCACCGACCAGCTGCTGCTGGCGCATCCCAACGTCAACGCGCTCTACGCGCAGGCCGACGTGATGGCGCTCGGCGCCATGACGGCGATCACGCAGTCCGGCCGGACGCCCGGCAAGGACGTGAAGATCGTCTCGATCGACGGCACCAAGGCGATGGTGCAGGCGGTGGCCGACGGCACTGCGCAGGCGGTGATCGAGACCAACCCGCGCTTCGGCACGCTGTCGTTCAAGGCGCTGGCGGACTGGTTCGGCGGCAAGCCGGTGCCGCAGACGATGACGATGAAGGACGCGCTTTACGACAGCACGAACGCGTCGGCGGCGGTGAGCAGCGGGGCGCCTTACTAAGGAAGCAAGGGGTTCTTTTTTGCAAAAAAGAACCAAAAAACTTCTGACCGGTAACTGGTTTATCGGCGCGGGGAGCGACTTACGGATGAACGTTTTTTGCTTCTTTTTTGCAAAAAAGAAGCCCTTTCTTTCATGAGTCTGGAAGCCCGCGCGGTGACTAAGAGCTTTGGCGCCGCGGTGGCGCTGCGCGGCGTCAGCCTCGCGGTCGCCGCCGGCGAGGTGCACGGGCTGATGGGCGAGAACGGCGCCGGCAAGTCGACCCTGATCAAGATCCTGACCGGGTTTCATCAGCCCAGCGGCGGCGAGCTGCTGCTGGACGGGCAGCCGGTGGTGTTCGACAGCCCGCGCGCGGCGCAGCGCCAGGGCGTGGCCGCGGTCTATCAGGAGATCAACCTGATTCCCGAGCGCAGCGTCGCGGCGAACGTGTTTCTTGGGCGCGAGCCGCGGCGCGGATTGCTGATCGACCGGCGGCGGATGGAGGCGGAGACCGCGGCCATTCTCGAGCGGTTCGGCCTGCCGGTTTTGCCGCGGGCGCGGCTGGCCTCGCTCGGGCTTGGGCTGCAGCAGATGGTCTCGATCGCGCGGACGGTCTCGCTCGGCGCGCGCGTGGTCATTCTGGATGAGCCGAGCTCGGCGTTGAGCGGCGCCGAGGTGGAGGTGCTGTTCGGCGTCGTGGAGGCGTTGCGGCGCGACGGCATCGGCGTGGTGTTCGTCAGCCACCGGCTGTCGGAGTGCTACCGGCTGTGCGACCGGCTGACGGTGCTGCGCGACGGCCGCACGGTGGCGAGCGCGACACCCGCCGAGCTGCCGCGCGAGGCGCTGATTGCCGCCATGCTCGGTCGCGAGGGTGGCCTGGGCAGCCCGCCGAGCGCTGCTGCCGCAAGCGGCCCGGCGGGCGGGGCGCGGCTTTCGGTGAGCGGCCTGCAGTGGCGCAACCGGGTGCGCGACGTGTCGCTGGAGGTGGCGTCGGGCGAGATCGTCGGGCTGGCCGGCCTGCTCGGCGCCGGGCGGACGGAGACGCTCAAGGCGTTGTTCGGCGCCGAGCGGCCGGACGGCGGCACGGTGCGGCTGGACGGCCGGCCGCTTTCCCAGCCAAGCCCGTCGAGATCGCTCAAGCGCGGCCTCGGCTTCCTGTCGGAGGACCGCCGCGCCGAGGGCATCTTTCCGGGCCTGTCGGTGCGCGAGAACCTGACCGCCGCGGTGCTGCCGCGGCTGGCGCGCTTCGGCATCGTCTCACGCCGCCGGCAGGACGCGCTGGTCAGCCGCTTCGTCGCCTCGCTCGGCATCAAGACGGCCGGGCCGGGCCAGGTGATCGGTGGGCTCTCCGGCGGCAACCAGCAGAAGGTGCTGCTGGCGCGCTGCCTGTCGCTCGAGCCGCGCGTGGTGATGCTGGACGACCCGACGCGCGGCATCGACGTCGGCGCCAAGGCAGAGGTGCATCGGGCGATCCGCAGCCTGGCCGAGCAGGGGCTGGGCGTGCTGGTCACCTCGTCGGAGATCGAGGAGCTGCTGGCGCTGGCCGGGCGGCTCGTCGTGCTGTCCGAGGGTGCTGTCGCGGGCGGGATGTCGACGGCGGGGGCTGAGCCCGAGGCGATGCTGGCGCTGCTCGCCACAGCACCCGCTGCGGGCGTCGCATGAGCACGCCCGTCGACGTCGCCGCCCCGCCTCGCGTTCCGGAAACGAGCCTGTGGGACGCGGCGGCCTGGCTCAAGGCGCGCAGCGTCTACGTCGCCTTTGCGCTGCTGGTCGGCTTCGACCTGGTGGCGACGCCCGGCTTCCAGAACCCGTTCGCCGTGCGCAGCCTGCTGTTCACCGCCGCACCACTGATCCTGATCGCGCTCGGCCAGTCGCTGGCGATCGGCACGCGGGGGATCGACCTCTCGGTCGGCTCGGTGATGGGGCTCGCCTCGGCGACGATCGGGCTGTCGCTCGGCGCCGGCGCTGCGGTCGCGATCCCGCTCGGCGTGCTGACCGGGCTCGCCGCCGGGGTGTTGAACGGCGCGCTGGTGGCTCTGCTCGGCATCGACCCGCTGATCTCCGGCCTCGCACTGCTGGTCGCGGCGCGCGGCCTCGCGCAGGCGATGCTGGGCGGCGCGCGGGTGAACCTGCCGCCCGAGGCTGCCTACGCGACGCTCGGGCGGGCGGTGGTCGCCGGGCTGCCGCTGGTGGCGATCGGGGCGCTGGTGATCGCCGCCCTGGTCGGCTTCGCGGTGGCGCGCAGCGTCTGGGGCCGACGGGTGGTGTTCGTCGGCGCGAGCCGCACCGCCTCGTTCCTTGCCGGGGTGCCGGTGCGGCGCACCCTGCTGCTGGTCTACAGCGCCAGCGGGCTGCTGGCCGGGATCGCCGGCGCGATGGCGACCGCCCGGCTCGGCGCCGCGGACCCTAACTACATCGGCGCGGGCGCCGAGCTTGACGCCATCGCCGCCGCGGTGATCGGCGGCACGCCGCTCTCCGGCGGCCGCATCTCCATCCTCGGCAGCGTGTTCGGCGTGCTGCTGCTGACGGTGCTCGACGCGAGCTTCATCATGAACGACGTCAACGGCAACTACGCGCAGATGCTCAAGGCCGGCTTCATCATCGCGGCCCTATACCTACAGCGCTCCGGTGGCTGAGCGGGCGCCGGAGCGCGGCGGGGAACGACGCGCCCGGCTGCTGGGGCTGCTGCAGGCGCGCGGGGCGGCGGTGCTGCTGGGGCTCGCGGTGCTTGCCGCCGGGCTCGCGTTCCCGAACTTTCTCCGGCCCGACAACCTTGCCGACATCGTCACCGCGGCGAGCTTCGTCGGCTTGGTCACGATCGGGCAGAGCCTCGTGATCATCCTCGGCGGCTTCGACCTCTCGGTGGGCTCGATGGTCGGGCTCGCCACCGTGCTGGCCGCCTACGCCGCCCCATACGGCGCGCTGCCGGAGCTGCTTCTGCCGACCGGCTGCGGCATCGCGGTCGGGCTGGTCAACGGCAGTCTGATCGCGTTCGGCCGGATGGCCCCGTTCGTCGTCACGCTGGCCGCCCTGCTGGCGCTCAGGGCGCTGTCCATCGTGCTGGCTGGCGAGAGCATGGTGATCGCCGATCCCGGCCTGTTCGGCCGGCTGGTGAACGGCCACACGCTCGGGCTCGACAACCTGATCTGGATCCTGCTGCTCGGCGTCGGCCTCGCGGCGGTGCTGCTCAACCGCACCCGCTACGGCGCGGCGGTGTTCGCCGTCGGCGGCAACGAGGAGGCGGCGCGCATGCTGGCCATCCCCGTCGAGCGGATCAAGCTCGCCACCTACGCGCTGAGCGGCGGCATCGCGGGCTTTGCCGGGGCGCTGCTGGCCGCGCATCTGAGCTCCGGACTGTCGGGGGCGGGCACCGGCTACGAGCTGCAGTCGATCGCCGCCGCCGTGGTCGGCGGGGTGCTGCTCACCGGGGGCGTCGGCACGCTCACCGGCGCGCTCTGCGGCGCCCTGCTGCTCGGGCTGATCGACAACGTGATCAACCAGGTCGGCACGCTCAATGCCTCGTATCAGGGGCTGGCGAGCGGGGCATTCCTGCTGTTCGCGGTGATCGTGCAGTCGGGCCTCACGCGGCGGCGGCAGGCACGGACGTGAGACAGGAAGGCCAGGGGCTTTGCTTCTGGACCCCATTAAAGGCGGAGCCTTTAAAATCCGTTTGTTGTTCATGCCACACGGCGAGGTCGGGTGCGTTGGATAGGAAATGAATGGCTTCGCCAGGCAAGGACGAACGACCCTGGACTTCTAACGAGTGGGGTCTGGGGCCTACCGGCCCCAGCGGTGTCCAGAGGCAGAGCCTCTGGCCTTCCTTACTGACTTACGTCGAAGGTTCGATCCCATGAAGATCACCAAGCTCACCACCTACGCCGTGCCGCCGCGCTGGCTGTTTCTCAAGGTGGAGACGGACGAGGGCGTCACCGGCTGGGGCGAGCCGATCGTCGAGGGGCGGGCGGCGACGGTGGCGGCGGCGGTCGAGGAGCTGGCGGACTATCTGGTTGGTCGCGATCCGTTCCTGATCGAGGACCATTGGAACGTGCTGTATCGAGGCGGATTTTACCGCGGCGGCGCGGTGCACATGAGCGCCATTGCCGGGATCGACCAGGCGCTGTGGGACATCAAGGGGCGGGCGCTGGGCGTGCCGGTGCACCAGCTGCTCGGGGGGCAGTGCCGGGAGCGGATCCGGGTCTACTCCTGGATCGGCGGCGACCGGCCGGACGACACCGCGCGGCAGGCCCGCGCGGCGCAGGAGCGGGGTTTTACGGCGATCAAGATGAACGCCACCGAGGAGATGCAATACGTCGACAGCTTTGCCAAGATCGACGCGGTGCTGGCGCGGGTCGGCGCGATCCGGGAGGCGTGTGGGGCCGATTTCGGGATTGCGGTGGATTTTCATGGGCGGGTGCACAAGCCGATGGCCAAGGTGCTGGCGCATGCGCTCGACCCGTTCCGGCTGATGTTCATCGAGGAGCCGGTGCTGAGCGAGCATGCGGAGACGCTGCGCGAGATCGCCAACCATTGCTCCACCCCAATCGCGCTGGGCGAGCGGCTGTTCTCGCGCTGGGACTTCAAGCACATCCTGGCCGGCGGCTACGTGGACATCATCCAGCCCGACCCTTCGCACGCGGGGGGGATCACCGAGACGCGCAAGATCGCCGCGATGGCGGAGGCTTACGACGTCGGGCTGGCGTTGCACTGCCCGCTGGGGCCGATCGCGCTGGCGGCCAATCTGCAGCTCGACGCCGTCTGCTACAACGCCTGGATCCAGGAGCAGAGCCTGGGCATCCACTACAACCAGACCAACGACCTGCTCGACTACCTGGTCGACCCGGCCGTGTTCCAGTACGAGGACGGGCACGTGCAGATGCCGCAGGGGCCGGGGCTGGGCATCGAGATCGATGAGGCCGTCGTGATCGAGCAGGCCGCGATCGGCCATCGCTGGCGCAACCCGATCTGGCGCCACGCCGACGGCAGCTTCGCCGAGTGGTAGACGCGGCGTGCGTCATCGGCGACTGGGGCACCTCCAGCCTGCGGCTGTGGGCGGTCGACCCGTCCGGGCGGGTGCTGGCCGAGCGGCGCTCCGGGCAGGGGATGGGCGGGCTTGCGCCGGAGGCCTTCGAGCCGGTGCTGCGCGCGCATCTGGCGGCGCTCGCGGCCGGCGAGGCGCCGGTGCTGCTGTGCGGCATGGTCGGCGCGCGACAGGGCTGGCGCGAGGCGCCCTATGTCGCTTTGCCCGCCGACCTCGGCGCGATCTGCGACGCGGCGATGCCGGTCGGGATGCGGGACGTGGACCTGCGCATACTGCCCGGCCTGTCGGCGGCCGAGCCCGCCGACGTGATGCGGGGCGAGGAGACGCAGCTGCTCGGCCTGGCCGGCGCGGCGGGCCTCGACGGCGTCGTCCTGCTGCCGGGCACGCACAGCAAATGGGTGTGGCTGGCGGAGGGCCGGATCAGCCGTTTCGAGACAGCGATGACCGGCGAGCTGTTCGCGCTGCTGGGCAGCCAGTCGGTGCTGCGCCACGGCGTCGACCTCTCGGCGGCCTACGACGACGACGCCTTTGCCGAGGGCGTGGCGCGGGGGCTGGCGGCGCCACAGCGACTGACCCGCCTGCTGTTCGGCGTCCGCGCCGCGACGCTGCTGGACGGGCTCGGTTGTGCGGCGGCCACGGCAAGGCTGTCCGGGCTGCTGATCGGCGCCGAGATCGCCGGCGCCGGGCGGCTCGCCGGCGTCACGCTGGTTGCCAGCGGCGGGCTCGCGGAGCGCTATGGCCGGGCGTTGGCCATCGCCGGCATTCCTGCCGACCTGGTCGATGCCGAGGCGGCGACCCGCTCCGGACTGATGCAGGCGGCGCGCCGGCTCTGGCCCGGCCGGATGGAGCGCAGCGCATGAGCCTCGCGACGAGCTCCGAGCGGGCCCCCTGGCCGAGATTGCGGCGCCAGCTGGTCGCCATCCTGCGCGGCGTTCGCCCCGACGAGGCGGTGGCGATGGCGCTGACCCTCGCCGAGGCCGGCTTCGAGGCGATCGAGGTGCCGCTCAACTCGCCCGAGCCGTTCGACAGCATCGCGCGCGTCGTCCGGGCGATGCCGTCCGGCGTGCTCGTCGGCGCCGGCACGGTGCTGACCGAGGCGGACGTCGCCACCGTGCATGGGCTGGGCGGACGGATGATCATCTCGCCCAACACGAGCCCGGCGGTGATCGGGCGGACCGCGGCGCTCGGCATGGTCAGCCTGCCGGGCGTGTTCACCGCCAGCGAGGCGTTCACGGCGCTGGCCGCCGGCGCCTCGGCGTTGAAGTTCTTTCCGGCCTCGGCACTCGGCGCGGAGGGGATCGGCGCCATGCGGGCGGTGCTGCCGCACGGCACCGTGCTGGGCGCCGTCGGCGGCGTGGGCGACGCCGACTACGCACGCTACCTCGCGGCCGGCGTCACCGTCTTCGGGCTCGGCTCAAGCCTGTACCGGGCCGGGTTCGACGCGGCTGAGCTCAGCCGACGGGGGCGCGCAGCGATCGCTGCGTATGATGAGGCGGTGGGGTGAGGGAAGGGCTTCCTTTTTGAAAAAAAGAAGCAAAAAACTTTTGCTCGTTAAGGCGCTGGCGATGAAACGGGCGAAATACCGCAAGATCGGGATGGCGGTGGGGCGGGGCGGGGCGGGCTCTAATCATGGCTGGGTGGCCATGATCTATTTTGTTGTTTATCAATGGTTTATGTAAATCTTGCCTATAGGCAAGATTTGCACGCCGCCCTAGGGAGTCGCGCTGACGCAGATTGTCCTAGCACGACCATCGCGTCGTCCCACTCGTATCGTTCAAAAGTTTTTTGGTCCTTTTTTTCAAAAAAGGACCGCTTGCTTGTCTGCCCTAGGCCCGCCCGCCGTCTACGATCCAGTTCTGCGCCGTGCACAGCCGGCTGTCGTCGGCGGCGAGCCAGAGCACCATCTTTGCGACTTCCATCGGGCCGAGCTTCTCCTTGAGGCACTGGTCGACCATCAGCTTGGCTTCGCCTTCGGGGGTCAGCCAGCGGGTGACCTGCCGTTCGGTCATGATCCAGCCGGGGAGCACGCAATTCACGCGGATGCGGTCGGGGCCGAGGTCGCGGGCGAGGCCGCGGGTCAGGCCTTCGATGCCGGCCTTTGCCGTGACGTAGCCTGGCATGCCGCCTTCGGAGAGGTGCCAGCTGGTGGAGCCGATGTTGATGATCGAGCCGCCGCCGGCCTGTCGCATGCCGGGCAGGACGGCCTGGGTGGCGAAGAACTGGTGGCGGAGGTTGACCGCCAGGCGATCGTCCCAGTAGGCCGGCGTGACGTCGGCGATGGCGTGGCGCTCGTCGTGGGCGGCGTTGTTGACGAGCACGGTGAACGGCCCAAGCGACGCGATTGCTGCCTGGAGCGCTGCGATGTCGCGCAGGTCGCAGGCGTGGAAGCAGGGCGGATGCGGGGCCTCGGCGAGGCGGTCGGCCAGCGCTTGGCCGGCGGCGGCGTCGATGTCGAGAAAGGCGGTGCGGGCGCCCTGGTCGGCGAAGGCCTCGACGATGCTCTCACCGATGCCGGCGGCGCCGCCGGTGACGAGAACCGCGGCGTCCTGAAGGCTAGGGTAACGCGCGGTGTCCATCGGGTGCTCCTACGCCAAGATAAGGCCAGGGGCTTTGCCCCTGGACCCCATTAAAGGCGAAGCCTTTAAAATCCAC
>CAXUCZ010000035.1:0-14829 GCA_964249675.1 uncultured Acetobacteraceae bacterium
CGACCGCCTTCATCAGGCCGATGTTGCCCTCCTGGATCAGGTCCAGGAACTGCAGGCCGCGATTGGTGTATTTCTTGGCGATCGAGATCACCAGGCGCAGGTTGGCCTCGATCATCTCCTTCTTCGCCCGCGAGCTGTCGCGCTCGCCGCGGCTCACCGTCGCGTAGACGCGCCGGAACTCACCGATGGGCAGGCCGCCATCGTTGGCGATCTGGCCGATGCGGGTGCGCACCTCGACGACGCTATGGGCATGGCGGGCCGTGAACGCCTTCCAGCCCTTGCCGGGCAAGGTTGCGATCTGGTCGAGCCAGTTCGGATCAAGCTCGTGCTCACGGTAGTGGGTGAGGAAGTCCTCCCGGCCGACTTTGCAGCCTTCGGCCATGCGCAGCAACTGGCCCTCCAGCTGGTTCAGGCGCTGGTTGAGCTGCTTGAGCTGGGTCACCAGCTCCTCGATGCGATTGTTGTGCAGGCGCACCTGCTCGACACGGGCGACCAGCTCGCCGCGCTGCTTCTCGTAGCTGTTCTCGGAACGCTGCGAAATGTTCTCGCCGGCGGAAAACGTCTCCAAGCGGCGCGACTGCACCTTGTGCAGCTTCTTGTAGAGGGTCTCGATCTCCTCGAAATTCGCCAGCACGTCGGGCTTGAGCTTCTCCTCAAGCGCCGACAGCGACAGGCCGGGCCCCTCGCCTTCCGCGTCCTCGTCGAGATCCTCCGCGGGAGCGGCGAACTCGGCCTGCGCCGCGCCTTCGGCGGCGGCCGCGACAGGGTCCACGCCCGCGCCCTGCGTCGCCTCGAGATCGATGATGTCGCGCAGCAGCATCCGGCCGCCCTTCAGGGCCTCGTGCCAGGCGATGATGGCGCGAAAGGTCAGCGGGCTCTCGCACAGGCCGCCGATCATCATGTCGCGCCCGGCCTCGATGCGCTTGGCGATGGCGATCTCGCCCTCGCGCGACAGCAGCTCGACCGAGCCCATCTCGCGCAGGTACATGCGCACAGGGTCGTCGGTACGCCCGAGGCTCGCCTCGTCGACGTTGCCGGCAACCGGGCCATCCTCGACCTCGGCCTCGCCCTCGACCTTGTCGGCTGGCGCCGGCGCCTCGCCCTCCTCCTGATCCTCGCCCTCGACGACCTGGATGCCCATCTCGCTGAGCATCGCCATCACGTCCTCGATTTGCTCGCTCGACATCTGGTCGGGCGGCAGCACGGCGTTCAGCTCCTCGAAGGTGATGTAGCCGCGGTCCTTGCCGCGGGCGATCAGGCGCTTGACGGACGCCGACTGGGTGTCGAGAAGGGTGGTGTCCGCCTCCTGCTCGGCGGTGGCGGTGTCGGTGGCTACGGCCTGTTTGGTCGCCATCGTTCAGCGTGCTCCATCAATGCGTGCGCTGGCATCACGCTCGTGACGCACGCAAAATTCTCTCTCTATATATAGGCTACTGCACATGGCGCGTGGGAACGGCTGGATCGGCGCTGTCCAGGCCTACACCCTGGCCGCCGGCGCGCAGTGCATTGCGCGCCTCGCACAGCGCGGTCAGTCGGCGCAGCCCGGCCTCGTCCGCCTGCTCGGCGAAGGCGTGCATCGCGCCCGACACCTCCTCCTCCAGGCCATCCCGGTGCGTCATGCCGAAACTGTGCCACCAGCCAGCCTCCGCGTCGGCCGGCATCGCGTCGGGGGCGGCGCAGGCCGGCAGCGGATATGGTATTCGGGCTAGGACCAGAGCCACCGCCTCGCCCAACCCAGAGTGGTGCAAGTGGTCGAGCATCCCGGTGCTGTCAAGCGGCTCGGCTGCATGCGGCTGCGCCAGCAGGGCCGCGCGCAGCTCGGCAAGCGGCGGCGGCAGCGCGAGGCCGGCATAGGCCTCCTCCACGTCGTGCAGCAGCGACGGATGACGCAGCAGGATGGCGGTCAGCATGCGCGCCTGCTCGGCCACCGAGCCGGTCGCCATCGCCTCGGCGCCGGGACGCAGATAACGCGGCGTCTGCGGCAGAGCATGGCGGCGCCGGCTCGCGTAGAAGCGGTCCTTGAGCGCGCGGCGGTACTCGCCGGCGAGGCCGCGATCCTGGATCAGTGCCGCCTGACGATCCAGCTGGGCCAGCAGCCCCGCCGCCTGCTCCGGCGTGCCGCCATTGCCCGCGAGCTCGCGGCTGAACGCCCAGACCGCCTCGACCATGGGTCTGGCGCCCTCCAGCACCCGGCGCATGCCGGCCCCTCCCTGGCGCTTCACCAGCGTGTCCGGGTCCTCGCCCGCCGGCAGGCTGGCGACCGCCAGGCTGCGCTCCGGCGTGATCAGCGGCAGCGCAATCGATAGCGCCCGCGCCGCCGCCCGACTGCCCGCCGCATCGCCGTCAAAGCACAGCACCGGTGCAGGCGACAGCCGCCAGAGCGCTTCCAGCTGCTCAGCCGTCAGTGCGGTGCCGAGCGGCGCGACCGCCGCCTGCAGCCCGGCCTGATGGAGCGCGATGACGTCCATGTAGCCCTCGACCACGACCACCACGTCCTTGCGGGCCGCCGCGCGGGCCAGGTCGATGCCGTAGAGTGTGCGACGCTTGGCGAAGAGCGGGGTCTCCGGGCCATTGAGGTATTTCGGCTGGCCGTCGCCCAGCGTCCGGCCGCCAAAGCTGACGACCCGGCCGGAGCGATCGCGGATCGGAAACACCACCCGGGCGTAGAACAGCTCGCCGCCAAGCGTCCCGTCCTCGCCGACCCGCAACAGCCCGGTCTCGCCGAGCCGGTCGCGCTCGATCCCGACGCGCGCCAGGTCGGCGACCAGCGAACCCCTGCCCTCGCCCGACCAGCCGAGGCCGAAGCGCTCGATCGTCTCGTCGGTCAGGCCGCGGCGGCGCAGATAGGCCAAAGCCGGCGCCCCCTCCGGCAGGAACAGCCGGCGCCGATAAGCCGCCTCGGCCGCCGCCATGATGTCGTGCAGGTCGTGCCGACGACGCTCCGCCTCCTCGACCTGGCGGGTGGGCTTGGGCACCTCCAGCCCCGCCTCGGCGGCAAGCTGCGTCACCGCCTCTGGAAAGCTCGCCCCGGCGCTGCCCATGACGAAGCTGACCGCGTCGCCATGCACGCCGCAGCCGAAGCAGTGGTAGTGGTCCTCGTAGACGTAGAAGCTCGGGGTCTTCTCGCCGTGGAACGGACAGCAGCCGCGCCAATTGCGGCCGGATCGCTCCAGCTTGACGCGGCGGCCGACCACAACCGCCAGCGGCGTGCGGGCGCGAAGCTCGTCGAGAAAGGCGGCAGGCAGGGGCATCGGATGTTTACGCTAGCATGAAATACAGCAAGATCAGGCTAGCGACCTGTCGCTCAACGAGTAACCCGTCGAGACAAGGTGACGGGAGGCAAGGGCTCTGCCCTTGGCCCGCTGGAGCCAGAAGGCCCCGGACCCCCCTTTATAGTAGATTTTTGTTGGGAATCTTGCCTATCGGCAAGATCTCCATAACATCTTGATTGTTCGACTCTTACGCGGCTGACCACAGCGCGGATCGGGTGTTGCGCGGCCGTTTGCGAGCGTGACTAAGGCACCGACGCGGCAAAGTGCCAAGCCCTGCTTAAGAGATGGCTTTCAAAGGCTCGCCTTTGATGGGGTCAAGGGGCAAAGCCCCTTGCCTTGCCGAGCCTCAGCCGCCGAGCCTGGCCTTCACCATCGGCCCGACTTTGCTCATGTCCAGGCTAGCCGCGTATTTCGCCCTCAGCGCCGCCATGACCTGGCCCATCTTCTGCGGGCTGGTGGCGCCGGTGCTGGCGACAGCTTCATCGACGGCTGTGACCATGGCGTCGTCGTCGAGCTGCCTCGGCAGGAAGTGCTCGATAACCGCGATCTCGGCGCGTTCCTTGTCGGCGAGTTCCGGTCGATTGCCCTGTTCGTAGAGGGCGATCGAGTCGTGGCGCGACTTGACCATGGAGCGGAGGGCGGCCTGCAACGCGTCGTCGGGCACCGGGTCCGCGGACTTCGTCCGGGCGGCGATGTCGACGTCCTTGATGCGCGCCATGATCATGCGGAGCGTACCGGTGCGAGCGCGGTCGGCGGACTTCATCGAGGCTTTCACGGCCTCGGCCACTTCGCTGCGCAGGTTCATGCTTGCTCTCCTGAAGGTCAGGCCGCGATCGGGCCACGTCTCGCCATTATCCATCGATCGGAAAATTTTTCCCAGGCATGGCTCGCATATTTTGATTTGGGAAGTTTGTTCCCCTATGGTGCGGCATGGCCCTGGACATCGACGGCATCATCGAGCGGCTAGGTGGTGCGGAGCGCGCCGCGTCGCTTTGCGGCATCGGCACCGAGGCGGTGCGCAAGTGGCGGCAGTCGCGCGCCGTTCCGACGCGGCATTGGAGCGCCGTCATGGCGGCGACCGGCCTGAGCTTCGCTGAGCTTGAGTGCGGCGAGCCGGCTGGCGAGAGCGAGGCGGCGGAGGGTGCTACGGCGGTGTTGGTGCTGTCGGATGGCGCCTGTCTGTGGGGGCGCGGCTTCGGCGCGCACTCGTCGGGCGCGGGACGGGTCGGCGAGGTGTGCTTCAACACCGGCATGACGGGCTACCAGGAGACGCTGACGGACCCCTCCTACGCCGCCCAGATCATCACCTTTACCTTCCCGCATATCGGCAACGTCGGCGCCAATCTCGAGGACATCGAGGCCGGCACGATCGCCTCGTGCGGGCTGGTCGTAAAGGAGGATTTGACCGAGGCGTCTAACTGGCGCGCGAGCCAGCCGCTCGACCGCTGGCTGCGCGCCCAGGGGGTGAGCGGTATTGCCGGGGTGGACACACGGGCGTTGACGCTGCGCATCCGGCAGGGCGGACCGGCGGCGGGCGTGATCAGCTTTCCGGCCGACGGACGCTTCGACGTGCCGGCGCTGACCGCGGCGGCGCGCGACTGGGCCGGGCTCGAGGGGATGGACCTGGCGCGCGCGGTATCCTGCACCCAGAGCTACGCGTGGCGGGAGACGGAGTGGGCCTGGCCGACAGGGTTCGGCGAGCAGGCGGCGCCGAGCCGCCACGTCGTCGCGGTGGATTACGGCGCCAAGCGCAACATCCTGCGGTGTCTTGCGACGACCGGCAACCGCGTCACCGTGGTGCCGGCCGATGCGAGTGCCGAGGACATCCTGCGGCTGGCGCCGGACGGCGTGTTTCTCTCCAACGGCCCGGGCGACCCGGCGGCGACCGGGATCTACGCCGTGCCGGCGATCCGCGGCGTGCTCGACGCCGGCGTGCCGGTGTTCGGCATCTGCCTCGGCCACCAGCTGCTGGCGCTGGCGCTCGGGGCTAGGACCTACAAGCTCAGGCAGGGCCACCGCGGCCAGAACCAGCCGGTGACAGATCTTGCGACCGGGCGGGTCGAGATCACCAGCCAGAATCATGGCTTTGCGGTCGACGAGGCGACACTGCCGGAGGGCGTGCGGGTCACCCACCGCTCGCTGTTCGACGGCTCCAACGAGGGCATCGCCTGCGAGGCGAAACGCGCCTTCAGCGTGCAGTACCACCCCGAGGCGACGCCGGGGCCGTCCGACAGCCATCACCTGTTCGAGCGCTTCGTCGCCCTGATGGCGGGCTGAGCCGGATGCCCAAGCGGACGGACATCAACTCGATCCTGATCATCGGCGCCGGGCCGATCATTATCGGCCAGGCCTGCGAGTTCGACTATTCCGGCGCGCAAGCCTGCAAGGCGCTGCGTGCCGAGGGGTATCGGGTGGTGCTGGTGAACTCCAACCCGGCGACGATCATGACCGATCCGAACCTGGCGGACGCCACCTACATCGAGCCGATCACGCCGGAGATGGTCGAGCGCATCATCATCCGCGAGAAGCCGGACGCGCTGCTCGCGACGATGGGCGGTCAGACGGCGCTCAACACGGCGATGAAGCTCGACGCGTCGGGGGTTCTGGCGCGGCATAGCGTCGAGCTGATCGGCGCCAGGGCCGAGGTGATCGATCGCGCCGAGGATCGGTTGAAGTTCCGCGACGCCATGGAGGAGATCGGCATCGCCGGGCCGCGCTCGGCGATCGCGCACTCGCTGGAGGAGGCGCGCGCCGGGCTTGCCAGCGTCGGCTTGCCGGCGGTGATCCGGCCCTCCTTCACCCTGGGCGGCACCGGCGGCGGCATCGCCTATAACCGCGAGGAGTTCGACGCCTTCGTGCTGAGCGGGCTGGCCGCCTCGCCAACCGACGAGGTGCTGATCGAGGAGAGCCTGGTCGGCTGGAAAGAATACGAGATGGAGGTGGTCCGCGACTGCGCGGACAACTGCATCATCGTCTGCGCGATCGAGAACGTCGACCCGATGGGCATCCATACCGGCGACAGCATCACCGTCGCGCCGGCGCTGACGCTGACCGACCGCGAGTATCAGCGGATGCGCAACGCCTCGATCGCCTGCCTGCGGCGGATCGGGGTCGATACCGGCGGCTCGAACGTGCAGTTCGCGATCAACCCGGCGGACGGGCGGATGCTGGTCATCGAGATGAACCCGCGGGTCTCGCGCTCCTCGGCGCTTGCCTCCAAGGCGACCGGGTTCCCGATCGCCAAGATCGCCGCCAAGCTCGCCGTCGGCTACACGCTGAACGAGCTCGCCAACGACATCACGCGTCCCAAGGGTGGTGGCGGCACCACCATCCCGGCCGCTTTCGAGCCCACGATCGACTACGTGGTGGTGAAAATCCCGCGCTTCACATTTGAAAAGTTCCCCGGCACGCCGGCGCTGCTGTCGACGTCGATGAAGTCAGTCGGCGAGGCGATGGCGATCGGGCGCAGCTTCGCCGAGGCGCTGCAGAAGGGCTTGCGGTCGCTCGAGACGGGGCTGGCCGGGCTCGACCCGGTGGAGGTGCCCGGCGATGGCAGCCACGATGCCTATCGCGCGGCGTTGTCGCAGCCGACGCCGGACCGGCTGCTGATCGCCGCCGACGCGCTGCGGGCAGGACTGTCCGTCGAGGACGTGCATGCGGTAAGCCGCTTCGACCCATGGTTCCTGCGCGAACTGGCGCGCATCGTCGCCGCCGAGCGGGTGGTGACGCGCGACGGATTGCCGCGCAAGGCGGGTGCGTTGCGGCGGCTCAAGGCGCTCGGGTTCTCCGACGTCCGGCTCGCGCGTCTGACCGGTGAGCAGGCAGCCGACGTGGCGGCGCTGCGGGCGGAGCTTGGGGTGCGGCCGGTCTACAAGCGCATCGACACCTGCGCCGGCGAGTTCGCCTCCGTGACGCCGTATCTGTACTCAACCTACGAGGGCGGCTTCGGCCTGCCCGCCTGCGAGGCCGAGCCGGAGGATGCGCAGAAGATCTTCATCCTCGGTGGCGGGCCGAACCGGATCGGGCAGGGCATCGAGTTCGATTACTGCTGCGTGCATGCCGCCTACGCGCTGCGCGAAGCGGGCTTTCAGACCATCATGGTCAACTGCAACCCCGAGACGGTCAGCACCGATTACGACACCTCCGACCGGCTGTATTTCGAGCCGCTAACCGCCGAGGACGTGATCGCGCTAGTAAAGCGCGAGGCCGAGGTCGGGCGGGTGCTCGGCTGCATCGTGCAGTATGGCGGCCAGACGCCGCTCAAGCTTAGCCGCTCGCTCGAGGAGGCGGGCATCGCCGTGCTCGGCACGTCGGCCGACGCGATCGACGTCGCCGAGGATCGCGAGCGCTTCCAGGCGCTGCTGCGCGAGCTGCATCTGCGCCAGCCGGAAAACGGTATCGCGCGCAGCGCCGCGGAGGCGGAGGGGATTGCCGAGCGGGTCGGCTATCCGGTGGTGATCCGGCCGTCATACGTGCTGGGCGGGCGGGCGATGGAGATCGTGCAAGACCGCACGCAGCTCAAGCGCTACATGCGCGAGGCGGTGCGGGTCTCGGCCGACGATTCGTTCGGCGCCGGACCGGTGCTGATCGACCATTATCTGAACGACGCGATCGAGGTCGATGTCGACTGCATCAGCGACGGGCAGACGGTCTACGTCGCCGGGGTGATGGAGCACATCGAGGAGGCCGGCATCCATTCCGGCGACAGCGCCTGCTCGCTGCCGCCGTATACGCTGAGCCCGTCGATGGTCACCGAGCTGAAGCTGCAGACCGAGGCGATGGCGCGGGGGCTGAACGTCATCGGGCTGATGAACGTGCAGTATGCGATCAAGGACAACGACGTCTACGTGCTGGAGGTGAACCCACGGGCGTCGCGGACGGTGCCGTTCGTCGCCAAGGCGACCGGGGTGCCGGTGGCTAAGATCGGCGCCAGAGTGATGGCCGGGGCGCGGCTCGCGGAGTTTCGGCTCGACGACCAGGCGATCGCGCCGCACGTCGCGGTCAAGGAGGCGGTGTTCCCGTTCACCCGCTTCGCCGGCGTCGACACGCTGCTCGGGCCGGAGATGAAGTCGACCGGCGAGGTGATGGGGCTCGACAGCAGCTTCGAGCGCGCCTTCGCCAAGGCGCAGCTCGGCGCCGGGGTGAAGCTGCCGCTCGCCGGCTGCGCCTTCATGTCGGTGCGCGAGGGCGACAAGGGGGCGCTCGCGGGGCTGGCCAGCCGGCTGCGCTCGATGGGGTTCTCCATCCTGGCGACGCGCGGCACGGCGGCGCGCATTCGCGCCTCGGGGATCGACTGCACCGTGGTCAACAAGGTGCTGGAAGGCCGGCCGCACTGCGTGGACGCGATCCGCTCGGGCGAGGTGCAGCTGGTGATCAACACCTCGGCCGGGGCGCAGGCTGCGGTCGACAGCTTCGACATCCGCCGTTCGGCGCTCACCGCCGGGGTGCCGCACTACACAACGGTGGCCGGCGCGCGCGCCGCCGTGCATGCGATCGCGGCGCTCAAGGCCGACACACTTGAAGTCGCGCCGCTGCAGTCGTATTTTCGGGGATCGTACTAGTCGCCTCCGGATTGGCCGGAGGCCGTTCGCGGTTGCACGCCACGCTTTCATCCGGCATCGCGCGATATGCCGCCGAGGACGCTTCATTGCAGAAATTTCCGATGACCGGGCCTGGGCTGAGGCGCCTCGAGGACGAGCTGCGGCAGCTCAAGAGCGAGGCGCGGCCTGAGGTCATTCGCGCGATCGCCGAGGCCCGCACGCATGGCGACCTGTCGGAGAATGCCGAGTATCACGCCGCGCGCGATCGGCAGTCGTTTATCGAGGGGCGGATCGCCGAGCTCGAGGAGATCGTCTCCTCGGTCGAGGTGATCGACCCGTCCACGCTGTCGGGCGACACGGTGAAGTTTGGCGCCCATGTCCGCCTCGTCGACGAGGAGACGGAGAAGGAGGCGAGCTATCAGCTCGTCGGGCTGCACGAGGCGGACATCAAGGCGCAGCGCCTGTCGATCTCCTCGCCGCTCGCCAAGGCGCTGATTGGCAAGAAGCCGGGCGACAGCATCTCGGTCCCTGCGCCGGGCGGCGACCGCACCTACGAAATCCTCGCCGTAAAGTTCGTCTGACCGCCGGTGGACGTCGTCGTCGACCGCCTGCCCGAGGGCGCCCTCGACGAACCCGCCGTCAGCCTGATGGACGTGCGAGCAGCGGCGGCGCGGATCCGTGGTAAGGTGCTGCGCACGCCTTCGATCAGCTCGGAGGCGATCAATCAGGCGACCGGCGCCGAGGTTACGCTCAAGCTCGACACGCTGCAGGCGGTCGGCTCATTCAAGGAACGCGGGGCCGCCAACCGGCTGGCGCTGCTCGACACGAGCGAGCGGGCGCGTGGCGTCGTTGCGATGTCAGCCGGCAACCATGCGCAGGGGGTGGCCCGTCACGCCGCCTTGCTCGGCATCCGCGCCGTGATCGTCATGCCGAGCTTCACCCCGCTGGCCAAGGTGAGCCGCACCGCCGGCTACGGCGCCGAGGTGGTGCTGCACGGCGACACCTTGGCCGAGAGCAGCGCCCATGCCCACGGGCTGGCTGACGAGCACGGCTTGGTGTTCATCCATCCTTATGATGACCTGGCGATCATCGCCGGTCAGGGCACGCTGGCGCTCGAGCTGCTGGAGGATGCGCCGGGCCTTGACATGCTGGTGGTGCCGATCGGCGGCGGCGGGCTGATCGCCGGCTGCGCCGCAGCGGCGAAGGGCCTGAACCCGGCGATCGAGATCATCGGCGTGCAGGTCGCCTCATACGCCTCGCTGGTGGCGATGCCGATCGCCGGCGGCTCGACGATCGCCGAGGGCATCGCGGTCGGCCAAACCGGAGAGCTGACGCGGCCGATGATCCGCCGGCACGTCTGCGAGGTGCTGGTGGCGCCCGAGGAGAGCGTCGAGGCTGCGGTGGTTCTGCTGGCCGAAGGAGCTAAGCTGGTGGCCGAGGGCGCTGGGGCGGCGGCACTCGCCGGCATGTTGGCGCATCCCGAGCGCTTCCGCGGCCGGCGCGTCGGCGTGCCGGTGTGCGGCGCCAACATCGACGCGCGCATCCTGGCCAACGTGCTGATGCGCGGACTGCTGCGCGATGGCCGGTTGCTGCGGCTGCGAATGGACATTCCGGACCGGCCGGGCGTGCTGGCCGACATCGCGACAATCATCGGCCGTTCGGGCGGCAACATCATCGAGGTGCAGCACCAACGCCTGCGGGCAGTGCCGAGCGTGCAGGCGGCGGTGCTCGAGGTGATGGTGGAAGCGCGCGATCAGCTGCACGCGCAGTCGATCGAGACGGCGCTGATGGCGCGCTACGTGGTGCAGCGAGGCTAGGTAGGGAGCGATTACTTTTCAGAAACGGAACAAAAAGCTTTTGTCCGATTTCGATCTTGCATATCAGGCGCGAAGCAAAGTCGAAAACTCTTTTGAAAAGAAGCGCCTTAGCCTTCGATCTCCGCCTCACTCGAGCCAGCCGGCAGCGCCTGGTTCGCCTCCTTGGCGCGGCGCCGCTCCTCCTGCAGCATCGCCTTCATCTCGCCAACCTTCTCGGCAAGGCGCGGGATCTGGTCGTAACGCATCAGCAGCACGTTGCGCGCGGCTGCCGCCTGCAGCAGATAATCGGGCGGGTGAACGAGGGTGAAGATCACCACTGCCTGATTGTCGACGCCGCCGGTGACGTTCAGCGAGTCGAGCAGCAACTCGTGCAGCGGGTCATACTGCCAGCCAATGAACAGCCGCGGCAGGCCGCGACGATGCGCCTCCATTTGCAGCAGCGGCCGCCAGGTCTCGCCGATCTCCCAGCCCTGCCGGCGCAACGCGCTGCGAAACCAGTCTTTGCTGCGCGTCGGCAACGGCTCTTCGCCGGCGACGCTGTTGCGGACACGGAACAGGAAGAGCAGGCCCATTCATCAACTTTCGTGAGGCGAGAGCACGGACCACAGGAGTGCCGCAGTTTCACAGGCAAGGCGAGGGCTCTGCCCTCGACCCGTTGGGCCGAGGCTCCCAGATCCTGTACCTTGGCCCTCGGCCATTGCTCTAAAATCGCTCGCTCTTGGTTGGCGAAGCCATGCCATTGGCCCGCAAACGGCACCGACCCCGCCCCAGCATGAACAAGAGATGGACTCTCACCGCCTCGCCTTTCATCGGTCGAGGGGCAAAGCCCTTCACCCTCCTTACGTCGCCCGAGCAGGAGAATGTGGCATCGGGCCGTCGCGGCGCAGGCCGTGCCAGGAGAGCAGACTGTCGACGAGAAACGCGCCAAGGGCGGCGATCGTGCAGGCGAGCGCCACGCCAAACAGCGCCGAGAGGACCCAGCTGCCGCCGCTTTGCCGGGCCGAGACGAGGAACAGCGTGAACGCGGCGCAGCAGCTCGAGCCGCCGCCAACCGCGGCGCACAGGATGGCGGCATCCAGCGCCAGGGTGCGCTTGGCCAGTCGCCGCAGGTGGCGCACGTGGTGGGCGAGCACCACCTCGTCGGCGGTTTCCGCAAGTAGCGCGTGCAGGTGCTCCATGTGGTCGGAGACGCGTGCGACGCGCTGGTTGAAGACATTGAGCAGCGTGCCGATGCCGGACAGCAGGAACACCGGGGTGAGCGCCACCTGAATGCTGTGCGCCACCTCCTCGGGCGACAGCACGCTGCTCAGCGCGTCCATCCCAGCTCCTTCAACGGACGCGGAAGTTGCTAAATTGCCAGGGATCTTCGGTATCCAACGCTTCACCGAACAGGGTTCCCCGATCGCTCAGCGGCGTCCAGTCGCTGTAGATGCCGACGACCTCGCCGAGATACGGGCGCGCGATCTCGAGCACCCGCGCGTGATCGATCTCGTCGGCCTCGACGATGCCGCGGCGCGGGTTCTCCAGCGCCCAGACCAGGCCGGCGAGCACGGTCGCGGTGACCTGCAGGCTGGTGGCGTTGTTATGCGGCGCAAGGCGGCGGGCCTCTTCGATGCCGAGGCGCGAGCCGAGCCAATAGGCGCCGCGGGCGTGACCCATCAGCAGCACGCCGAGCTCGTCGGCGCCGGCGACGATTTCGTCCATCAGCAGACGTTGCCGCGGTTGGATCGACCAGTTTCGGCCGGCGAGCTCGTGCAGCGACAGCACCGCGTCGTCGCAGGGGTGATAGGCGTAGTGCACTGTGGGGCGGTAGGCGACGGCGCCCTCCTCGCGGCCACCTTCACGTATCGTGAGGTAGTCGGCGATCGAGATCGATTCGCTGTGGGTGATCAGCCAGCCGTGGATCGGACCGGCGAGCGGGGTCCAGCTGCGCACCTTGGTCGAGGCGCCCGGTCGCTCGAGATAGATGGCGGCGTTGTCGCCGAACGCGTGGTGGCGGCCGTCGGGCGGCAGCGCCTTTTCGTGCGACCCCCAGCCAAGCTCGGCCGGCTGGCAGCCTTCGCCGACAAAGCCGTCGATCGACCAGGTGTTGACGAACTCGCCGGGCTGCTTGGCGCCGTTCGCGACCTGGGTGTCGCGCTCGGCGACGTGTATCGTCCGCACGCCGAGCTGCCAAGCGAGGCGGGCCCAGCCGTCGCGTGAGCTTGGCGCAGCGGGCAGGCCAGCGTCGCGGGCGACGTCGAGCAGTGCCCGCTTGACCAGGTGCGAGACGAGGCCGGGATTGGCGCCGTGGGTCAACACCGCCGTCGGGCCGCCGATGGTGTGGCGAGCGAGTTCGAGAGCGGCTTCGCGAAGCGCGTAGTTCGAGCGCTGCGACGGGGTCAGCGACGGGTCCGTGTAGCCGCCGGGCCAGGGCTCGATGCAGGTGTCGAGATACAGAACGCCAAGGCTCTGACAGAGCGCGACAAGGTCGAGCGAGGACACGTCGACCGACAGGTTCAGCAGCACGTCGCCGGGGCGCAGGCGCGGCGTCAGCACGTCGCGGTAGTTCTTGCGGGTGAGCGGGTGGATGTCGAATGCGATGTCGTATCGACCGGCGACGTCGGCGCCGCGGGCGTCAGCGGTGATGACCGAGATGCGCTCGGCCGGGATGTCGATGTGGCGCAGGATCAGCGGCAGGACGCCTTGGCCGATGCTGCCGCAGCCGATCATCAGAAGGCGTCCGGGGAGAGAGGCGTGGTGCATGAGAACTGCTCCAGGGAAGGCGAGGGCTCTGCCCTCGACCCGCGTCGCGCGTCAGCGTGCTGCGCGCGACGGGTCCGAGGCCCTTGTATCCCGTCTGGTAAGAGGCCGAGGTGGCTAGAGGCCGGGGGTTTTCAGCATCGGATGGTCGCGCACCTCGACGGTTCGGGCCGGGTCGAAGCCGTTGAATGCCGTGCCGAGGCATGCACCATAGGCGCCGAGCTGGCCGATCTCGATCCAGTCGCCCTCCTCGACGTCGTCGGGCAGCAGGAACGGGCCGTCCATGTGGTCGGCGCTGTCGCAGGTGGGGCCGAACAGCGCATAGCCGCGCTCGGCGCCGTCGGAGGCGCGCATCAGCCGCGCCGGAAAGCGAAAGCCGGGCGCGCCGGCGTCCGACAGGCTGCCATAGACGCCGTCATTCACGTACAGCGTGTCGCCGCGGCGAAGCTGCACCTGCACGACCACCGAAGCGCCGCCTGCCACCAGGGCACGGCCCGGTTCAGCCCAGAGTGCGACACCCTCGGGCAGGTCGAGCGCCTCGAAGGCGGCGTCGATCTCGGCGAGGTAGGCGCCGAGCGGCGGCGGTGCCTGGTCCGGGTAGCTCACCGGGAAGCCGCCGCCGACGTCGACGATGTCCACCGCGACGCCAGCAGCGCGGATCGCCTCGCCGGCCAGCCGGATCGCGCGGCGATACGCCAGCGGGTCCAGGCATTGCGATCCGACGTGGAAGGAGACGCCAAGACGCGCGGCATGCGGGCGCGCGGCACGAAGGAGCGCCGCGGCCTCGTCGGCCTCGGCGCCGAATTTGCCCGACAGGTCGTACTTCGCTGCGCCGCGCGGCAGCGCCAGGCGCACGATCAAGCCTAGGTCGGCGGCGACGCCAGCATCGCGCGCGCCAGTTTCGGCGAGGATTTTACCGAGCTCGGCGGCCGCATCCAGCACGTAGTTGCGTACTCCGGACGCGTAGGCCTCGCGGATCGCCGGACGAGATTTCACCGGGTGCATGAAGTGGATGACCGCGTCTGGGAGGAGGGCGCGCACACGCCGCACCTCGCCCGCCGAGGCGCAGTCGAAGTGCCGCACGCCGCCTTCCCACACGGCCTGCAGCACCGCCGGCGCAGGGTTGCACTTCACGGCAAACAGCGTCTGGCCGGCGAATGACGTGCTGAAGCGGCGGGCGGCGGCGGTGATGGCGGCCGGACGAACGCAGTGCAGCGGCTCCGTCGGGCGCTCGATCCGCACGAGCTCGGCGACGCTCGGCAGGACACTGGTGACATGATGGGCAGGACGTAGACGGAGGATGGACGGCAGGTGGCTCATCAAGGCTGACCTTCGCGGACGATCGCAAGCCGGCGGCAAGAGCGCACGGCCGGAGCCCCTCCCCGTCACGCGTAGGCGGAGGAGAGCGGCGACGGGGACTCGGGTTCAGGGCGCGCTAGGGCGCCGAGATACTGGAGC
>CAXUCZ010000036.1:0-14315 GCA_964249675.1 uncultured Acetobacteraceae bacterium
CGCAGATCGGCAGCGCGGCGAGGTATTCGAGCGCGAAGTCGCGGTCCGACACGGCGTCGAGCGAGTTGGCGCAGGGCCGGTCGAAGCCGAGCGCGGATGCGGTCATCCGCCGGTCGATCGGAAACGAGGTGCCGGCGAGCGCCGCCGACCCGAGCGGGCACTCGTTGAGCCGAACGCGGGCGTCGCGCAGCCGACCGCGGTCGCGGGCGAACATCTCGACATAGGCGAGCAGATGGTGGCCGAAGGTGATCGGCTGGGCGGTCTGCAGGTGGGTGAAGCCCGGCATCGGGTCGGCGGCGTGCTCGGCCGCGCGGTCGGCCAGGGCCCGCATCAGCGCCCGCAGCCCGGCATCGGCGTCGTCGATCGCATCGCGGATCCACAGCCGGAAATCCGTCGCCACCTGGTCGTTGCGGCTGCGCGCGGTGTGCAGCCGCAGGCCCGGCTCGCCGATGCGCTCGGAGAGCCGCGCCTCGATGTTCATGTGCACGTCCTCGAGGGCGGCGTCGAAGGCGAACCGCCCGGCCTCGATGGCGTCCGCGATGTCGGCGAGCCCGGCGCGAATGGCCGCCTCGTCCGCGGCGGCGATGATGCCCTGGCGCGCCAGCATCGCCGCATGGGCGAGCGAGCCGCGGATGTCCTGCCGCCACAGCCTCTGGTCGACGTCGATCGAGGCGTTGATCCGGCCCATGACCGCCGCCGGACCGCCGGCGAAGCGCCCGCCCCATTGGACATTGGCCGGCCGCGCGCCATCTTTCGATCCCGTCGCGCCAGGCTCTCCCTCGATGTCCAACCGCCCATCCGCCCTGAAGCTAATCACCCGGCGCGCCCTGCTGGCCGGCACCGGGACGGTACTCGGCGTCGTCGTGCTGCGCAATTCGAGGCTCGGCGGCCCGCTCGCCTCGCCGCCGCCGCTCATGCACCCGCCGTCGGAGCCAGGCGTGGACGGGCTCGGCAACTTCAGCGCCGTCGCCCCGCCGGTGGTGCTGCCGGCGCTCGCCTTCACCACCGAGGACGGCAGCCGCCGCACGCTCGAGGACTACCGCGGCCAGGCGGTGGTGCTGAACTTCTGGGCCACCTGGTGCGGCCCGTGCGTGCAGGAGATGCCGGCGCTGCAGGCCCTGGCGCGCTCGCTCGCCGGCAGCGGCATCATCGTGCTCGCCGTCTCGGCGGACCGCGCCGGCGCCTCGGTCGTGCGCCCGTTCCTGGACGCGCACGGCCTGACCACCCTGCCGGTGCTGCTCGACCCGCAAAGCACTAGCGTGCAGGCGCTGGGCCTCAGCGGCTTCCCGACCACCCTGCTGATCGGCCGCGACGGATTGGAGCGCGGGATGCTGGAGGGCTCGGCCGATTGGAGCGCACCGGCAGCCAACGCGCTGGTGCGGCGGGTGCTCGGGTAAGGCCAGAGGCTCTGCCTCTGGACTCCGCTGGGGCCTGAGGCCCCAGACCCGCATCCGTTTAGTGATAATGGATTTTAAAGGCTCCGCCTTTAATGGGGTTCAGGGGCAAAGCCCCTGGCCTTTCTTCAATGGCCCTACTCCAGCACCACCCGCGCGATCTCCCACCCATCGCCGCGGCCTGGCGTGCCCGGATTAAGGGTGAAGCTGAGCTGTGGTCCGACTGGCCCGTGCCGCAGCGTCGCGGGCAGTGTGGTGGTGTTGACGTGGCGGGAGCGATCCGGATCCGCGGTGTCGGCGGCGTGCATCACCTCGGCCTCGACGATGTGGGTGACCGGCTGTCCGGGCAGGTCGATCGTGACCGTGCGCGGCCCGTCTCCCATCGACGGCACCACCAGCGACAGCCGGCGGTCCTCTCTGGCGGCGCTGGCCGGCAGGTCGCCGCTTACGGCCAGCATGGCGCCGCGGAAACTGCGCGCCATCCAGCCGAACAGCGCTCCGGTCGCGAACACCGTGGCGCAGTCCGCCGACAGCAGCGCCGTGCCCGGCACCGCGCGCACCGGCGGCCAGTAGGCGGCCGCGTCCAGCCGCGCCTCGGCGAGCAGGCCGAAGGCGCCGACCATCTGGTTGGCGTTGCGAACGCCGTAATCGTCGGCGGTGACGCGCGGGCCGAGCGACCATTCGGAGGCGTAGAGGCTGGTGCGGCCGGACGCCGCGCGGATCTGGGCGGCGCGCTCGGGCAGCAGGCTGCACAGCGTCTCGGCCTCTAGGGTGCCGCAATAGGGATGGATCGAGATGCCGTCGACCGCCGCCCAGCCGGCCGGGCCGACCAGGTGGCGCAGCGTCGCGGCGTCCTCGGGGTGGGTCCACTCGACGGTCGCGTAGATCCTCGCGCCGGGTGCGGCGGCGCGCATCGCCGGCGCGGCGCGGGCGACCAGGGCGGCATAGGAAGCAAGGTTCTGCGCCCGTGCCGCCGGGGCGTGCTTGGCGCCGCGCTGGAGCCACCCCTCGTTGCCGAACTCCCACCGCCCGCCCCGGCCGGCGAAGCGATGCACCAGGCTGGCGCTGAGCTGCGCCACCGGCTCGACCTGTCCGGGGTCGCGGATGGCGGGCACGCTCGGAGTGACGAAGATGGCCGCCGGCGCGACGGCGAGGAACGCTGCGGGGCCGACGCCGGGGCCGTGCGCCGCCTGGCTGTCGCTGAGCTCGCTCTCGGTGTTGCTCGCCCAGTCGTAGCGCTCCGCCGCCCAGCCGCCCGGGTAGCGCATCAGGGTGGCGCCGACCGGCCCGCGCATGGCGACCGTGAACGCCGCGAACACGCCGGCCGGCACCAGGTGCCAGACGTAGTTCACGCCGAACAGGCGCGGGTCGATCGGGATCGCCGGCGCGGCCGCCACCACGAGGTGGGCGGCGCCGGGTATGAGCGCTCCCGGCTGCGCGTCGGCCGGTCCGGCGGCGGCGGCGGCGGCCAGCGACAGCAGGCCGAGATGGCGCATCACGGCGCGGCCGCCGCTCAGAACCACTGGCCGGGATTGAGCAGGCCGCACTCCACCAGGTCGTCGCTGCTGCGGAAGCGGCGGCTGACGTCGGTGCAGAGCCTGTGGCGCTGCGGTTCGGGGCTGACGTCCGACGTCAGCGTGCCGAGGCGCAGCAGGCAGGCGGTCGGGCTGCTGTGCCAGGGCGCATGCGGCGCGTTCAGCCGGCTTGGCCGCAGCCGTCGCGTGCCTTCCAGGTAGGCATGATGGCGCCGCCAGCGCACCAGCGGCACCCGGTCGATCGGCGGGCTCAGCGCCGGCGCGGTGCGAAAGTCGGTGCGCCGCCGCGGCCCGCCGCGCACCGCGACCCCGCCATCCGGCTCCGGCGCCTCGGTGACGTAGCCGCACGGGTCGAACAGCGGCTCGCTCGTGGCCTCCGCCGGCGCCGTGCCCGCGTAGGTCTCGATCACCAGCGCATAGAGGTGGCCGCGATGCTCGGTCTCGAGAAAGTCGGTGAGCGCGCGCAGCGGCCGGGTCTCGCAGCGGGCGAAGACGAACAGGTCGGTGGCGTCGATCGACAGGCACCAGCGGCCGGCGGCGTGACGATGGCGCAGCGCGTTGCTCCAGGCCAGCGCGCGCTCTGGATCGTTCGCCATGCCCGTGCGCGGCTGCCACACGGTGCAGCCCGGCGCGGCCGAAAGGCGCCGGGCGAGGTCGGCCGCAGCCGACAGGTCAAGAAAGACGAAGCGCGCGACGCCGAGCCGGCGATGGTGCACGAGGAAACCGTCGAGCAGCGCCGCCTCGCCCCGATAGGTGACGATCGCGACCGGCCCGCCGGCCGTGGCCTCGGCGGGCCGCAGCGTGCAGGCGAGCTGGCGCAGGCTCGCCAGCGCGAGCAGCGTGTCGCCGAGCGGCAGCCGCCGCAGCGGCGCCTTGGCGAACGGCAGCAGGCGCCGCCACCAGCGCCCCGCGGTCGGCCGCGCCCGCCGGTTCCACCAGCCGCCGGGCATGCCGGCCCGGTTCATCTGGCGCGGGCGCGGTGGGATCATCGGCTACTCGCTGTTGCTGTTGACGTCGTAGTAGATGCCGGTGCGGATGATGTTGAGCAGCTTCTGCACCTGCACCTCGTTGGCGTTCGCCATCAGCACGACGTCCTTGTCGCGCACCGGCATGCTCTGGGCCAGGAAGTATCCGCTGCCGTGCCGCAGGTCGAGGTGATAGGCGACCGCGACCGGCGCCTCGGGGATTGCCGCGGCGTTCGGCACGCCGGCGAGCAGGCGGCGCACCAGGGCCGGTGGCTCGGTGCGCAGCAGGAAGAGCTGGCTGAGGTTGGCGGTGAGCTCGCTCGGCCCGCCGCCCTGCGCCACCGCCTCGGCCAGGCTCACCCGCTCGGTGTTGAAGTCGAACTGCGCCACCTTCAGCGCCGCGCCGAGCACCAGGAACGAGCGCGGCGTATGCAGCACGAACAGGCTGTCGCCTGGTTCGAGCACCAGGTTCTGCCGTGGATCGTCGACGATGCGCTGCAGGCCGATCCTGGCGATGCGATTGTGCCGCACGAGCTGCACCTGGCAGTTGTACGGCTCGTAGCGGGCGCCGCCGGCGATCGCCAGCGCGTCCAGGATGCGCTCGCCACGCAACGTCAGCGCCACCTGGGCCGGATGGGCGACGTCGCCGCCCACGGTCGCGGTGTCGAGCGAGGCGCCGACCAGGCTGACCACCGCCTGCGGCGTGGTCGCGCGGCCGGCGAGCGCGGCGACGACGCGCTCGCCGGCCGCGAGCGGCGTCAATCCGCCGACATGCACGCGGCCGGCGAACGGGATCGTGATCGTGCCGTCCGCGCCCACGAGTTGGGTCGGCAGCGCGGTGCCGTGGGCGCCGGCCGGGATCGCGCCGGCGCTGCTGTCGGCACCGCCCGTCGGCGCCGCGCTGCCGCCGAACAGCGGCACCGCGCCGAGGTCGTACAGCGTGACGCCGACACTGTCACCCGGCACCAGCACCGCCTGCGGCGTGTAGGCGATCGCATCGAACTGGCCCGCGAGCTCCTCGCCCGGCGACTGCGCCAGCAGCGCCAGCGTGCGCGCGTCGAGCTCGACGATCAGAAAGCGCGGCGCCGCATGCGCCGGCGCCGCGTCGGCCTGGAACTCGCCGATGGTCGGCGCCGCGCTTGGCAGCTGGTTGCAGCCCGCAAGCAGCGCCGCCGACAACAACGTGACCGCAACGAGCGGACGGCAACCTGGTCGGGGAAAAACAGCAACACGCAAGCGAAGCACTCGACCCCCGTTTCAACTTTTGCGTGCAGCGCTCGAACAATAACCCGGGCGTGCGGCAAAGACGTTGCGTGTCCGGCGGGAGACGCACCATGATTTGATACAGCGTTCACTGCTGTGCGGCCAGGGGTGCCGGCAACAAGCTCATTGCTTGACCCATGCCGCGCCACTCTGTCACACAGCGATGACGGACGGCGGCGCTACAATGCGATACGTCAGTTCCCAGCCACCATCCGCAGACTGCGCGGCTGCAACCGCAGGTTTAGAAAGGCGCCGGATGTCGAGGCCGTTCATCATCTGGACGATGCAGCGCACCGGCGGCACGGCGCTCGCCGAGTTGCTGATGGAGATGTCCGAGCATCGCAGCGCCGAGCACGAGCCGTTCAACTGGGCGAAGAAGAGCCCGCGTCAGTTCTGGCCGGTGACCGATGCGTGGAACAAGACGCGCGATCATGTGGCGCTCTCCGGCGAGCTCGATGCGATCCTGGCGCAGAACTTCCTGATCAAGCACTGCTACGAGTTGCTGCAGATGCCGTTCAACCAGCACCTGATGCAGGCAACGGCCAAGACCCGCTACCGGCATGTCCACCTGCTGCGGCGTGACGAGACGGCGCGGCTGACCTCGAAGTTCATCGCTGAGTCGCAGGGGACGTGGTTTCGCGACTACGCGCGCAAGGTGTTCGCCGAGGTCGCGGACGGGCAGCGCGCGCTGCCGTCGCTGCCGGTCGAGGACATGGTGAAGCATTTTCGCCGCTGCCGCGACGCGGCCGAGACGGTGTCCGGGTGGCTTGCCGACGTCGGCCCCGACAGTCGGCGCGTCTACTACGAAGACCTCTACGAGGGCGACCGCGACACCAGGCTCGCGCATCTGCTCGGCCTGCTGAACTTTCTCGGCTTCACCCAGGCCGATGTCGACCGACATCGTTTCGTCATGGAAGCGAAGATCTTTCACGCCGGACAGGAGACCCGTAACGTCGCCGCCTACGTGCCCAACCTGGAGGCGGCGCGCTCGGCGCTGGCGGCAGCCGGCTGCGGCGGCGTGGCCGAGGCGGGCGAGGTCAAGCAGGGAAACAGGACGATGAAGCCGGCGCAGCGCATGGTGGCCGAGTTCCGCAGGCTGGTGGAGTTGCAGGCGCCGCAGGGCCCGTTCCTCGAGCTTGGCCTGGCCGACGCCGAGGACTGCGCGGTTGCCGACGCGCAATACGCCGACGCGACGCGCCACGCGGTCGGACCGGAACTGGAGGCCGGCACGACGGCGGAGGGCATCGTGCTGCACCGGGGCGAGCTTGGCGAGGTCGCCGACCGTTTCGTCGACGGACAGTTCAGCACGGTGCTCTGGAACGACGCGCTCGTGCATGACCGCTGCTTCTGGCGCACGCTGGAAGTGATTCGCCGGGTGCTGGCGCCGGACGGCATGGTGATCTTCTCCGCTCCCGGCTTCTCCAAGGCGGCCAACCAGGCGGGCGTCACCGTCGCCGGGCCCAAGGGCAAGCCGATCCCGGACACGACGCCGACCTACCGCATCCACGCCTCGCCGGATTTCTGGCGCATCAGCCCACAGGCGATGCGCCATGTCGTGCTGGACGGCTACGAGGTGCGCGACGTGCGGGTGTCCTCCATGCCGCCGCGCATCTTCGGCATCGGCATCAAGCGCGCGAGCGCGAGCGCGATGCCGCTGGCCGCCGATTGAGCGCCGGCGCGAACGGCGGCGAGGCTCCGGGCGCGCTGCGCGCCGGCGCGCTGACGCTGTGTCGGGCGCGACGCTTTTCCGAGGCGGCGCAAGCCTTTGCCATGCTTGCGCAGCATGACGGCGGCGGCGCGACGCTGCTCGATCAGGCGCGCGCGCACCTGCTGGCCGGCGAGCTGCAGCGCGCCCAGGACGCTAGCCGCGCAGCGCTCGCGCTCGACCCGTCGCTGCTGCGTGGTTCGCTGCTGCTCGCCCGCATCGCCGAGCGGCGGGGCAATCCGCAGGGCGAGATCGTGGCGCTGCGCCGGGCGGTGGCGCTGCGTCCGCAGGCGGCCTCGCTGCGCGCCCGCCTCGCCGCCCTGCTCGCCAGGCGGGGCCAGCATGAGGCGGCGCTGAGCACCGCCCGCGCCGCCCTGGCGCGCGATCCGCACTGCCACGCCGCCAGCCTCGTCATCATGCAGTGCCACGCGGCCCGCGGCGACCTCGCGCAAGCCCGCCTGATGGCCGCCCGGCTGGCGCGGGCGCGACCGGACTGGGCAGCGCTTGAGTTCTTTCTTGACCCGCCGGCTGCCATCGCCGTGCCCGAGCCTGAGCCGGAGATCCCGGCCGAGCCCGAGCTGCCGCCCGCCCTCGTCCAGGCGCTCGCCGCCGTCGCACGTCCGCCGGCTGCTCCACCCTCCTGGCGTTCGCCGCTTGACGACCTGCGCATCCTGCGCGCGCTGATGCTGCGCAACCTGCAGGTGCGCTACGGCAGCAACCCGCTCGGCCTGCCGCTCGAGGTGCTGCGCCCCATCGCGGTGGTGCTCGCGCACTGGGCGTTGTTCGCGCTGCTGCACAAGCCGATGCCGGGCGAAATCCCGATCCCGATCTTCGTGCTCGCCGGCTTCTCCGTCTGGTTCGCCTTCAACTACTCGGCGACCGGGTCGGCGAACGGCGCCCGCTTCCCCGCCGGCGCGACGCTGCTCCCCGGGGTCACCGCCATGCACCTGCGCCTCGCCAGGGCCGCCTGGCCGCTGCTGGTCAACCTGGTGTTCTGCCTCGCCGCGGTGCTGCCCTTGCGGCTGTTCGGCATCGTTCGGCCGCTGCCGTCGCTGCCGCAGACGGCGCTGATCTTCGGGCTCGCCGGCGCGCTCGGCGTCGGCTTCGGTTTGCTCGCCGAACGCCTCGGCGCGATCAGCCCGTTCGCCCGCCCGATCGAGAAGCTGATCACCTGGGCGCTGTTCGTCACGTCTGGCCTCTATTTCGTCGTCTACCGCACCTTGCCCGCGCTTGCCGCCGTGCTGCTGTGGAACCCGCTGCTCCACCTCGTCGAATACGAGCGCCACGCGTTCGATCCCGGCTACCCGCTGGTGCTGGTCGACCTCGGCTATCCGGCCGCGCTGGCGGCGCTGCTGCTGCTGCTCGGACTTGCCGCCTGCCGCTCCATCAGGATACCCGCATGACCGCCCCTCGCCGCGACAGCATGGTGGCGCTTTGCGGCGTCGGCCGCAGCTTCCCCGGAGCCGGCGCAAGGCCGAGCGTCGTCCTTCAACCGAGCGAGGTCGACATCCCGACCGATCGGTCGGTGGCGATCCTCGGCGGCCGCGGCGCCGGCAAGACGGTGCTGCTGGAGCTGCTGGCCGGCCGGTTGCGGCCGGATGCCGGCGGCCACGTGCTGCCGCCGGCAACGTGGCGCTCGGGCGGCGGCTTCTCGCCGGTGATCAATGCCGGCCGTCTGCTGCATCCTGGCCTCACGGGCTTGGAGAACTGCCGCTTCGTCGCCCGCGTCTACGGGCTCGACGCCGACCGCCTGGTGCGCGCCCTCGACGCGTTCTGCGGCCTCGGCGCCGCGCTCGGCGAGCGGGTGCGCGCCATGGAGGGCGGCGTGCGCCGGGTGCTGGAATGCTCGCTGGCGCTGATGCTGCCCTTCGCCTGCTACCTGCTGGACGACGCCCAGCAGCTGCCGGCGCCGGTGCTGGCGCGTTGCCTCGCCGCCGCGCGGGCCCGCGGCGCTGGGCTGATCTTCGCCTCCACCGTGCCGCGCCTGGCACGCCTGCGTGCCGAGGTCGCGGTGGTGATCGCCGAGGCGTCGCTGCGCCGCTTCGACGATTGCGCCGCCGCCATCGCCTGGCTTGAGGCGGCGGACGTCCGGCAGGGTGTCGCGGCATGACCCGGCATGGCACTCCCGTCGCCGAGCTCTCGCCGCAGACGGCGATCCCCTCCGCTCCATCCTGGCCGGCGGCCGAGGCGCATGCCGAGCTGCTGCTCGCCCGACGTCGACGCCGCGGCCGGCGCCTGGCCTTGCGGCTCGGCCTCATCGTCGGCTTGCCGACGCTGCTGACCGGGCTGTATTTCGGCCTGCTCGCCTCGCCCCGCTACGTCAGCGAGACCGAGCTCACCTACGAGATCTATCGACCACCCGCCTCGCTTGCGGCCGGCATCACGCAGAGCTTCTCGGGCACCAGCGAGACCAACAACGTCGACCTCGGCGCGATCGTCTACGAGTATGTCCGCTCGCCGGCGATCCTCCGCCGGCTCGACGCCGCCCTCGGTCTGCGCGCCCGCTTCAGCGACCATCATCTGGACTGGTGGTCGCGGATGCCGCCGCATGCCTCCGAGGAGGCCTTCCTCGCCGCCTATCACCGTCGCGTCTCGGTCAGCGAAGGCCTCGGCGGCTACCTGACCATCGACGTCGCGACCGCCGACCCGGCGCTCTCGCTCGCCCTCGCCCAGGCGGTGGTCGACGCCTGCGACCGGATGGTCGACGCGATGACGCAGCGGGCGCGCAATGACGAGATGAGTTTCGCGCAGACCGAGGTCAACCAGGAGGAGGAGCGCATGCGCGGCGCCCGCCTGGCGCTCGCCGCCTTCCAGGACGCGCATGGCGACCAGGACCCAGAGCGCATGGCCAGCCAGCTCGGCAGCATCGTCGGCACGCTGGAGGCGGACCTTGCGGCCGCCCGCACCCAGCTCGCCCAGACCGCGCCCTTCCTCGGCGGCAATGCGCCCATTCGCCAGCAGATCCGCGCCCGCATCACCTCGCTGCAGGCGCAGCTGGCCGGCGAGCAGCAGCGCCTGGCCGGCAGCAACGGCACGCCCTTTTCGCAGCTGCTCGCCGACTACGCGCGCCTGCAGCTCGACCAGGAGTTCGCCCGCACCGCCTACACCGCCGCCGAGCAGGGCCTGGCCGTCGCCAGGGCCGACGCCGCGCGCAAGCAGAACTATCTGATCGACTTCGCCGAGCCGATGCTGCCCGACCGCGCCGACCCGTTTCACGCGCTGACCGTCACGCTTTCGGTGCTGATCGGCAGCCTGATCGCCTATGCCGTCGGCTCGCTGCTCGCCGGCGCGCTGCGCGACCAGAGCGGCGTGTAGCGTGTTCGACGCCATCTCGCCGCCGCGCATCAAGCTAGCCTTCGCGCTGCTCGCGCATGGCCAAGCGGCTGACGTGGAGCGGCTGATCCTCACGCTGGTCGGCCAGGGCCACGCGGTCGCCGTTCATTACGACCTTAAATCCTCCGACGACGGCTTTCGAGCGCTGTATCGCCGCTTCACCGGCAACGAGCGCGTTCGTTTCGCCCGGCGGCTTTCGGTGCACTGGGGCGAATGGTCGGTGGTGCTCGGCACGCTCAACTGTCTCGACGAGATCGCCGCCAGCGGCTGGGACCCCGATTACGTCTACCATCTCAGCGGCATGGACTACCCGATCCGCCCAAGCGTCCAGCTCCTCGACTTCCTGGAGCGCAACCGCGGCGACGAGTTCATCGAGACTGCGGCCGCCGACAGCGAGCCCTGGGTCAAGACCGGGCCGCAGCGCGAGCGCTATCTTTATCGCTGGTGGTTCAATTGGCGTGACCAGAAGCGACGCACCGAGCTCAGCTACAAGCTGCAGCGTTGGCTCGGCCTCACGCGCCCGTTCGTGCGCGGCCTCACGCCTTACATGGGCTCGCAATGGTGGGTGCTGACCTGGAGCACGCTGCAGGAGATCATGCAGCTCGCCCGCGCGCCTGACGTCGAGCGCTTCTTTCGCAACACGCTGGTGCCGGACGAGCTGTTTTTTCAAACCATGGTGCGCCATGTCGCCCGGCCCGAGCGGGTCGCCAACTGTCCGCTAACGCTCTATCAATTTTCCGACTACGGCTACCCGGTCGTCTATCACGCTGACCACTACGATTACCTGCTGCGGCAGAACTTCTTTTTCGCCCGCAAGATCTCCGTCCATTGCGGCAAGCTGCGCGACCGGCTCGATCTCGCCTGGTCCGGCGAGGTGCAGCTACCGCCGTTCTCCGACCTGCAGGTCGGCCTGCTGTCGGCCGAGTATGAGGACTGGCGGCTCGGCCATCGCGATGGCCCGCCCGGCCGGCCCGTCGCCGGCCGCTCGCAGGGCCGCTGGTACGAGGACCACAAGCGCGTCACGAGGCCGTTCTTCGCCGTGCTCGGCTCCTCGACCGCCGAGCTCGCCGCCGTTCAGTCGGCGCTTGCCCGCGCCCCAGGCGTGCTCTGCCACGGGCAGGTCTTTCATCCCGCCCGCATCGAGTTCGCCCGCAACGCTCCGAGCTTCGCCGGCTACGACGCGACCGACGTGAAGATGCGCGACCTCTCCGCCCCCGTCTTCGTCGCCGATTTGGTCGGTGCCGAGAAGACCAGGCTGAGCGGCTTTCTGCTCCGCCGTGGCCAGGGCTGGCATATCGCCGAGCTGGCATTGGACCGCCCGCACGTGCGCGTCGTCGTCGTCGACGGCGACCCGCTCGTCGCGTTCTGCGAAACTCTGCTCGGCGCCGCGCCGACGCTCGCCGAGGGCGTGGACATCGAGCGCCTGCGCGCCATCCCGCCGCACGTCGCCGCCCTGTGCTTCCGACGCTTCATCACCGAATACGAGGCGCATGCGCGCTGGTTCGCCGAGCAATGGGACAAGGCCGCGCGCACCAAGCCGCCAGGCTGGCTCGTGCGCATCGACCCGCGTCGCGACGACTGGCGCGAGCGACTCGCCCAATGCCTCGGCGCCGCATCCGACGGCGAGGCCTTTTGCGCCAGCGCCTGCCGCGAGGTCGCACTCGACCTGCTCCGACGCGGCGGCATCAGCCCGGCCGCGCTCGATCACGTCCGACTGCCCGGCTGCAATGTGCCTCTGGTTATGGAGCTCGTTTGAAGGAAGGGCTGGGAGCTCTGCTCCTGGACCTCGCTTGGGCCTGAGGCCTCAGACCCGCATCCGTTTGGATGGCTCAGGCTCGCTTTCTTGCTTGGCGAAGCCATGCAATCCATTTCCCTCCGACACCAAGCCTGTTTGGGGGGGAGCACGGATCATCAATCGATTTCAAAGGCTTCGCCTTTGATGGGGTCCAGGGGCAAAGCCCCTGGCCTTCCTTAAAAACACCGATCGCCCTGCCTGCGTCCAGAACAGCGGCGTCCCCGCCGCCACCGTGTATCCTGCTCGGCCATCGACCTTGCGGCGGTCCAGAAGGTTGAACCGCTGACAAGGCGGGCGCCTTGACCCTACCGGCAGGCGGCCTGCCGGCGCCTGGCCAGCCCTGGTCTCGACTCCCGAACCGCACGATGCTCCGGCCGCTCTGCCAAAGGTCGGCGCTCTTGTCCTCCTCCGTCATGTCCCGGATCACCGTGTCGCCGCGATGGCGCGTCGTCCTCTTGTTAGCCTATGGGGTGCTGGTCGCAGCCAAGCTGCCCGCCATCCTGATCCGCGGCCGCTTCTGGGCCGAGGAGGGCAACCGTTTCTTCGTCTACGCTTGGTCGCTGCCCTGGCCCCGCACGCTGCTGCACCCCTATGGCGGCTACCTCAACCTCACCGCCAATGTCGGCGGCCTGCTCGCCTGGCGCGTCGTGCCCCTCGCCGCCGCGCCCTACGCGACCAGCCTGCTCGCCCTCGCCGTCCAGCTGTACCCGGCCGTGCTGCTGATCACCAGCCGCCTGCCTTGGCTGAACCGGCCGCACATCCTGATCGCGGCCTTGCTCCTCGTCCTGGTGCCGCCGATCAGCGACGAGGTGTGGCTGTCCTCGATCGGCAGCCAGGTGCATCTGTCGCTCTGCGCGGCGCTTGTCCTGGGGCTGGAGGACCGAGCGGCCGCGCCGGTCGCTTCATTGCGGCTGACGCTGCTGGCGCTGGCAGCGCTCAGCGGACCCGGATCCTGGCTGTTGCTGCCGCTCTTTACGCTTCGCGCGGCCCTTGAGCGCTCGCGTCCACGCGCCGTCCAGGCGCTGGTGCTCGGCGTCGCGGTGGCGGTCCAGCTTGGCTTCTTCTACTCGCACGATCCCGGCCGGCGCTACGCCGTACACCCGGTGCTGTTCCTTGACCTCGCCTTCGACAAGCACCTAGTCCTGCCGTTCCTGGGCCCGCATCGCGGCGCACCGCTCACCCGATCGATCGAGGCGCATGCCGCCGCCGGCCATCCGCTGCTCTGGCCCGCCGCCGCATGCCTTTGCCTGGCCCTAGCCGCCGCAGCCCTCCTGGCGACACGTCCGCGCGACGCCTCGTTCTGGCTGTTCAATGCCGCCGTGGTCACCATCGTCGTGTCCTACGCCGGCGCCCTTGGCCCCTTCGTCGCCCTGTTCCATCTCGGCTTCGCCGGCCGTTACTGCTACGCGCCGCAAGCTCTGCTCAGCATCGCCATGCTCTCGTGCGCCGCCAGCCGGCCGCCGCCGATAGGCTGGGCCGCCGGCCTCGCCACGATCTGGCTGCTTGCGGTCGGCCTACGCTATGAGTTCGTTCCCGATCCGCTCTACGCGACTGGCCCTGCCTGGAGCGACGAGCTCGCGTTGCATCAACAAGATCCTCGCCATTTGGTCGAGAGCTGGCCTGCCGGGTGGCATGTCTTCTTGCCGGGTGACCCGACCGGCGGTGATTAGAGGGTAGAGAAGGCCAGGGCTCTGCCCTGGACCCGCTGGGGCCGGGAGGCCCCAGACCCCATTTTTTAAGACGCCTGAAACGCTTCGCCGAGGGCTTCTAGTGCACTTGGCCGCCCTGATGCGGGCTGTCGAGGCTAAACGCGGGTATCTCCACGTCGAAACGCTCGCCGGACCGGCTTGCCACCATGTGGTAGGCGCCCGTCATGAACCCGCTCGGCGTCTCCAGCGGCGTGCCCGACGTGTATTCGAACGCCTCGCCGGGATCGAGCGACGGCTGCTCGCCGACGACGCCTTCGCCGTCGACCTTGACGAGGCGGCCGCGCGCGTCGGTGATGCGCCAGCTTCGCCGCAGCAACTGCACCGGCTCGGGCCCACGGTTCTCGATCCGAACGCGATACGCCCAGACATACTGGTTCTCGTCCGGCTGCGATTGCTCGTCGAGGAAGACCGGCTGCACGCTTACGCGGATGCCGCGCGTGGTCCGGGCATAGTCGCGGGCATCGTCTGTCTCGTCACCCTGCTCGCGCGCCATGTCGCCACTCTACCGATCACGCCTAGCCAAGGCCAGTCTCGGCTCCGGGTCGTGCGTTCAGACGCAAGACAACCCGCGTTGCAGGTCATCCTCCAGGTCGGCCACGTCCTCAAGCCCGACCGA
>CAXUCZ010000037.1:0-5670 GCA_964249675.1 uncultured Acetobacteraceae bacterium
CGATCGTCGTTCCGCCCTGGTCTACAGGCAGGTGAACGAGCGCATGACCGAGATTCTCGCGCCCCTGCTGCGAGCGACCGACCAGGTTTGGGTGCACGACTATCACCTGATGGCGATGCCGGCCTTCCTGCGCAAGCGCGGCATCGCCGCCCCGATCGGCTTCTTCCTGCATATACCGTTCCCCTCGCCCGACATGCTGGCCAGCGTGCCCGAGGCCGGAGCGCTGATACGCGACCTGCTGGCCGCCGATCTGCTCGGTTTTCAGACGGCAAACGACGTCGACAATTTCTCTGCCGCTGCAAGCCGTCTTTGCGGCGCCACGCCATTGCCGCAGACCGGCAGCCTGGAATTCGACGGCCGGGTTGTCCGGCTCGGCGCCTTTCCGGTCGAGATCGAAGCGCGCGAGTTTGCCGAGACGGCCAGGAAGGCGTGGCACACTCCCGCCACCGAACGCCTGCGGCGCAGCTTGCAGGGTCAGCGTCTGATCCTCGGTGTGGATCGCATGGATCCGACGAAAGGGTTGCCCCAGCGTCTGCAGGGCTACCGCCGGCTGCTCGAGACGCGTCCGGACTGGCGCAAGCGCACGACTCTGCTGCAGATCGCCGCAGAGAGCCGCAAGGACGTCAGCGTCTATCAGGAGCTGAGACTATCGATCGATCAGGAGGCCGGCGCGATCAACGCCGACTGGGGTGAACCGGAATGGACTCCCCTGCGGGTGCTCGCGCGTGGCAGCGCCCGCAATGCCGTCGCAGGCTTCATGCGCGAGGCTCGGGTCGGCTTGGTGACGCCGCTCCGTGACGGCATGAACCTGGTCGCCAAGGAGTATATCGCAGCGCAGGATCCGCAGGACCCCGGCGTGCTGGTGCTGTCGCGTTTTGCCGGCGCGGCGCGGCAGCTGACCTCGGCGCTGCTGGTGAACCCGCACGACCCTGACGAGCTCGCCGACGCCATGGACAAGGCGTTGACGATGTCGCTGGCGGAACGTCAGGAGCGGTGGCAGGTGTCCTGGCGTGCGATCGAGACGAGCACGCCCATGGTTTGGGGTCGGTCTTTTCTGACCGCCCTGGTGCGGACGAGCAGCACGTTGTCGCCGCTTGTCCAGCCTTTGGCGCCGGACCCCGAGCCGCCGGAGCTGATGCTGCAGGAGGCAAATCCCCCGTCGCTGGGTTCGTCCGGGTCCGGCGCGAGCGAGCGGCGGGACGCGTAGCGGCGCCTCAGTCCGCCGAGCCCCGTTCCGGGCGCCAAGCCACCGGCAAGGCTCCGTCCAGGCTAAGTCGAGGAGACCGTGCTGTGTTCGTCTTGGCTGCCGAACACCGCCCTGCCGCGGCCGCCGCACTTGGCGCGGTAAAGAGCGCGGTCGGCCCCGACGAGTAAGACCTCGCGCGCCGTCGTCAAAGAGGTGGGTATGACGGACCATGCACCCGCACTGATGGTGACAAACCCTCTGGGCGCGCCGGCATGGGGCATCTGCAGCGCGGCGATCGCCTCGACGATCCGAACCGCCAACTGGTAGGCGCCCGACGTATCGGTGTCCGGCAGCAGGACCGCGAGTTCTTCGCCTCCGTAGCGTGCTGCGAGATCAGCCGGGCGTCGCAGCATCGTTTCTATGGTGATGGCGATGGCCTGCAGGCAGCGATCCCCCTGAGGATGACCGTAGGTGTCGTTGTAGGCTTTGAAATGGTCGACATCGATCATCAGCAAGCCCAGGTGGACTGCGTTGCGCGACGCCCGCCGATACTCAATATCCAGCACCTCGTCGAAATGGCGGCGATTGAACATACCCGTCAAGCCATCCTGACGGGCGAGACGGTCCAGACACATGTTCCGCTCCTCGACCGCCTGCTTGTCGCGGCGCAGCCTCGCCTCCTCATGCTGCTGCTCCGTCCGGTCGAGACACACTCCGAACAGAGACACCGCCTCCCCGTGCTCATCATGCTGGAGCAGACCGCGAGTCTCCAGGAAGCGCAACGTGCCGTCCGGCCGCACGATGCGATAGCTGAAGGCCAGCGGGCCGCCGTCGGCGATCGCTTCACCGATCGCCTGCCGCACCGCTTGACGATCGTCCGCATGATAGCAGGCGACGCTGTCCTCCAGCCCAGGCGCCTGATCGCTCGCCGGCAGGCCCATGATGCGGAAGACCTCGTCAGACCAGGTCAGGACCATGTCGGGCAAGCTGATGCGCCAGTGGCCAACCCCGCTGATCTGCTCGGCGAGTTGCAGCCAGCGGATGCCCTCCGCCAACCTGGCCTCCGAGCGCAGCAGCTGCCCGTGAGCGCGCTGAAGCTGTGCCTGCGTCCGGGTCAACTGGTCGAGCTGACGCATCTGCCGTTGCGCCGTCCAGATGATCGCGGCCTCGATACAGGCGACGAAAAACAGCATCCGAGCAGTCTGCCGCCACCAGCCGGCCAGCGCCTGGGCTCTGCCGCGGGCGACGACGATGCGCAAGGGAAAGCCGTCGATCCGATGACTGCTGCCGATACGTGTCACGCCGTCGATCAGTGCGGTATAGGTGAAGCTGGCCGCCGGACCAGACCGCGCCAGGCGCTGGAACACCTCGCTGGAGGATAGATCACGTCCGACGTTGGCCTCGTTGAAGGGACGCCGGGCGACAAGGATGCCGGGCGTCGTCGACAGCACGATGACGCCGGCATCGCCGACGTCGAAGCTCTTGTAGAAGTCTTGGAAATAGTCGAGCGAGATCACAGCGACGGCGACACCGGCAAAGCGGCCATCCCGGTCCTCCAATCGGCGCGACACCGTCACCGCCCATCGCCCGTCAAAGGCGCTCCGCACCGGGCCCGTGAAGATCGACTGTCGCGTCGAGGATGCCCTGGCGAGCTGGAGACGAGCGCGAAGCGCGCCGTTCAGGCAACATCCGGGCAGTGCGGCGGACGCCGCCAGCGGCACGTCGTCCGGCCCGATGATCAGCAATCCCTGGATCATCGGCAGCGCCGCCGCGTCGCTCGCCAGCAGAGCGCTAAGCCGGCCGGCGCCGGCTGGTCCGACGCCGTCGACCCGGGCGCGTTCCTGCAGGCCGACCAGGATGGCGTCGGCCTCCTGCAGCGCGTCGTGGGTATGCTCGGCAAGCGAGCGGGACAGGTTGGTGACCTCGACCTTCGTCTGCCGGATGGCGGCGCCATGGTCGCTGCGGCTCCAGGCCACCGCCAGGCACAGGATCAGCACGCCGGTCAGAACGGCAGCCCACCGCACGCTTTCGCGAGCGCTGAAGGCTAGGCGACGCGACTTGATCCGCAAGCAGAGTTCTCCTGCCAAAGGCCGGAGATCAGAATGGCAGTGCCAGGTAAAGAGTTGGTAAACACCGGCGGGCGTCAGACGGCGGGGTTATCAGTTACCGTTTGACACATGCTGTCGCCCATGGTCGCCCCAATGTGCAATATCGCATTGCAATATGGCATGCTGCCGACTGTGTCGAACCGGCTAGGCTGCGAGAGGGTCTGACTTGGGTCTCGTCAAATACGCTCTGAAGTTCCGGGTGAGCTTCTACGTCCTGGCCTTGCTGATCATGTTCTGCGGCATCGGCGCGAGCTCCGTCATGCCCAAGGACGTGTTTCCCGAGGTCAACATCCCTGTCGTCGTCATCATCTGGACCTATACCGGCCTCGATGCGCGCGACATGGAGACCAAGGTCACCACCTACACCGAGTTCTCGCTATCGAACAACGTGAATGATATCAAGCGTTTGGAAAGCACGACGCTGCAGGGCATCACGATCCAGCGCATCTACTTCCAGCCTTCCGTCAGCCTCAACCTGGCGCTGTCGCAGATCACCGCGGCCACCAACTCGATCCGCGCCGTGCTGCCGCCGGGCATCCAGCCGCCGGTGATCCGGCCGTTCTCGGCCTCGGCCGTGCCGGTGATCCAGCTGGCGCTGTCCTCGCCCAAGGAGAGCGAGGCGCAGCTCTACGATTACGGCCAGTACAAGATCCGGCAGGCGCTGGCCACGGTGCCGGGCTCGACGCTGACGCCGCCGTTCGGCGGCGTGCCGCGGCAGATCCAGATCGATCTCAACCTCAACGCGTTGCGCGCCTACGGGCTGACGCCTCAGGACGTGACCAGCGCCCTGATCAATCAGAACGTCACCGTCCCGTCCGGCCTCGCCAAGATCGGCGACACGCAATACGTGATCCACCTAAACGCCTCGCCGACCGTCATCACCTCGCTCAACGAGGCGCCGGTCAAGGTGGTGAACGGCTCGCCGATCCTAATCCGCGACGTGGCCTGGGTGCGCGACGGCGGCCCGCCGCAGCAGAACATCGTGCGCAATGACGGTCATCGCTCGGTGCTGCTCGAGATCCTCAAGAACGGCAACTCCTCGACCCTGGCGGTGGTGAACCGGGTGCGCTCGATGCTGCCCGGCATCCATGCCGCCGCACCCAAGGACATGAAGATCGCGGCGCTGTTCGATCAGTCGGTGTTCGTGTCCGGCGCCATCGTCGACGTCATCCGCGAGGCCGCCATCGCCGCCGGGCTGACCGGCCTGATGATCCTGCTTTTCCTCGGCTCGTGGCGCAGCACGCTGGTGGTGCTGGTCTCGATCCCGCTGGCGGTGCTGAGCTCGCTCGCGGTGCTGGGCGCCATCGGCGAGACGATCAACATCATGACCCTCGGCGGCATGGCGCTGGCCGTCGGCATCCTCGTCGACGACGCGACGGTGGCGATCGAGAACACCTACCGGCTCATGGACGAGGGCCGCCCGTTCCGCGAGAGCGTCGTCGAGGGCGCGGCCGGCATCGCCAAGCCGGCGCTGATCTCGACGCTGTCGATCTGCTCGGCCTTCGTCTCGGTCTTCATGCTGACCGACGCGCCGAAGTTCCTGTTCACCCCGCAGGCGCTGGCCGTCGTGTTCGCCATGCTGGCCTCCTACGGCCTGTCGCGCACGCTGGTGCCGATCCTGATCGACGTGCTGATCAAGCGCGAGTACGATGCGAAGCACCCGCAGGAGGGTGCTGACGCGCAAGCCGACGCGAGGACGCCAAAGCGCAAGAGTCGCTTCGCGCCCAAGCAGGGCGGCCGCCTTGAGCATGCGCTCGGCTTCTTCGGCCGGTTCCATGCCGGCTTCGAGAAGCGCTTCACCGCCTTTCAGAGCGCCTATGTAGGCCTGCTGCATCTGGTCATCGGACGGCCCCTGATCCCGATCGCGGGCGCCCTGCTCACCGTCGCGCTCGCGGGCGTGCTCTTCCTCTTCGTGGGCCGGGAGTATTTTCCGGCCATCGATGCCGGACAGATGACGCTGCACGTGCGCTCACGTCCCGGACTGCGCATCGAGGCGGCCGAGCGGCTGTTCCAGTCGGTCGAGAACACGATCCGCGAGGTTGTTCCGAAGCGCGAGCTGACCGGCATCATCGACAACATCGGCCTGCCGTCGCTGAACTATAATCTGGCCTTCAACGACGGCTCGTTCGTCGCCTACAACGATGGCCAGATCCTCGTCTCGCTCGGCGAAAACCACGGCTCCACCTTCGCCTATCAGCGGCAGCTTCGCCTTGTGCTGGCGCGGCGCTTCCCGGACGCGCTGTTCTACTTCCAGCCGGCGGACATCATCACCCAGATCCTCGATTTCGGCATCTTGGCGCCAATCGACATCCAGGTCAGCGGCCGGCATGCCGCGCAGGACCTGAAGGTCGCGCAGGAGATCTCGGCCAAGCTTCG
>CAXUCZ010000037.1:5680-14123 GCA_964249675.1 uncultured Acetobacteraceae bacterium
CTGCAGAACACTCCCCTGCTGGTCAGCGACAGCGCCGCCTCGACCAACAATGCCGCCAGCGGCTCGGCGATCAACCTGCTGTCCAACGTGGCGACCTTCAAGCGCGCCTACGAGCAGATCTCGATCAACCACGTGAACCTGCAGCCGACCTACGACATCTTCGCCTCCGTCCAGGACCGTGCGCTGGGCAACGTGGCGGGCGACGTCGCGCGGATCGTGGCCGCGGCGCAGAAGAAGCTGCAGGCGCCGGACAAGATCGCTGTGCGCGGCCAGATCGAGAGCATGAACAGCTCGTTCGACCAGATCGGTCTCGGCTTGGTGATCGCGCTTGTCGCCGTCTACTTGCTGATGGCGATCAATTATCAGAACTGGGGCGACCCGTTCGTCATCCTGCTGGCTCTGCCCCTGGCCTTTTGCGGCATCGTCCTGAGCCTGTTCATCACTCAGACCCACTTCTCCATCCCCTCGCTGTTCGGCGCGATCATGAGCGTGGGCGTGGCCAGCGCGAACTCGATCCTGCTGGTGACCTTCGCCCGCGAGCACCGCGAGCAAACCGGATGCTCGGCTGCGGAAGCGGCGATCGAGGCGGGCCACACACGGCTGCGTCCCGTGCTGATGACCGCCGGCGCGATGTTCGTGGGATTGATCCCGATGGCGATCGGCATCGGCGAGGGCTCGGAACAGAACGCCGCCCTGGCTCGCGCCGTTATGGGCGGCATCGGCGTTGCCACCGTCTCGACCCTGGTGTTCGTGCCGTTTCTCTACAGCCTGCTCCGGCGCGGCGAGGCTAAGCCGCTTGAGGACTACGTATGATGGACCAGCTCCCTCCCCGTGACCAAGCCAGTGACAGTCGCGCGCTCGTAACCCGCGAGGAGCACCTGCCGGCCGTCGCCGAGCCGCACGATCCGGCTGGCGCCTCGGCCAAGCCCGATGCGCGACCAGCCGGCGCTGACGCGAAGCAGGAGGATCAGGGCAAGAGAGAGATCCCGCCGCCGCCGCGCGCCCGCGTGCTGATATACGTGCTGGTGCCGCTCGCGCTTGCGATCGGCTACGGCGCCTACGGGCATTGGGCCGAGGGCGCCCGTGCTCAGAACGCCCGCTCGCAGACGATCGACTCCGTGCCCGAGCTGCGCACCACCGCCGCCAAGCGCGACAGCAAGCCCACCGACCTGGTGCTGCCCGCCCAAACGCAGGCCTTCGACTATGCCAACCTCTATGCACGCGCGACCGGCTTCATTGCCGAGCGCCATGTCGACATCGGCAGCCGTGTGCATCGCGGCGACCTGCTGATCCGCATCGCAGCCCCCGATCTCGATCAGCAGCTCGTTCAGGCCGCCGCCCAGCTCGGCCAGGTCCAGGCGTCGGTGCTGCAGGCCCACTCGTTGGTCGAGCAGGCGCAAGCCAATACAAGCCTCGCCAAGGTGACGAAATTCCGCGAGACGACGCTCGCCTCGCAAGGCTGGGAGACCAAGCAGAACGCCGACAACTCCACCGCCAACGCCTCGGTCCAGGGTGCGAACGTCGACAGCGCCAAGGCCGGCGTCACCGTCGCCGAGGCCAACTTCCAGGCGCAGCTGGCGCAGGTGCAGCGCCTGCAGGCGCTCATCGCGTTCGAGCGGATCACGGCGCCGTTCGATGGCGTGGTCACCGCGCGCAACGTCGACGTCGGCGACCTGGTAAGCGCCGACAGCGCCAGCGGCGCGCCGGCTCTCACGGTGCAGAGCGACGACGTGCTGCGCATCTCCGTCCAGGTGCCGCAGTCGGGCGCCGTCGGTCTGCATGACGGTCTGGACGCCAGCATCACGGTGCCCGAGTTGCCCGGCCGCACCTTCCACGGCGTCGTTGCCCGCAGCTCGGTCGCGCTCTCGCCGGTTAACCGCTCGCTGACCGCCGAGGTCGACGTCGCCAACCCGACCCACGCGCTGCGCCCCGGCCTCTATGTCAACGTGACGTTCGAGATCCCGAGGGCGACCCCCGCCGTGATCATCCCGTCCGACGCGCTGGTGTTCAACTCCGACGGCATGCAGGTCGCCATCGTCCACGACGACAAGCTGCACTACAAGAAGATCACGATTGCCCGCGATTTCGGCCAAACGGTCGAGATCAGCAACGGTCTGGATGGCGGCGAGACGGTCGGGCTGGACGTGCCGGCCGGGCTCGACGATGGCGCCAAGATCAAGGTCCAGCCGCCTGAGCAGGACAAGCAGGGCAGCGGCGCCAACCAGACGGCATCGAAGTAGGGCGCTTCGTACCGAAAGAAGCGAAAACGTCTACCCGATTGCCGGTCAGTCCATGTCGGCCAGCAGGTTTCCCAGCAGGTCGAAGATCTCGTCGATCTGGTCGCGGCTGATGATCAGCGGCGGCGACATCGCCACGATGTCGCCGGTGAATCGCATCAGCAGGCCGCTCGCATAGGCCCGGGTGAACAGGTCGTAGCCGCGAGCACCGGGAGCCCCCGGACGAGGCGCCATCTCGATGCCGCAGACCAGCCCCAGGTTGCGCACGTCGATCACCGGCCCGCCGGCATGACGCAGGCCATGCGCCCGCTCCTCCCAATACGGCGCAAGCTCGGCGGCGCGCTCGAACAGGCCCTCCTCGGCATAGATGTCCAAGGTCGCGATGCAAGCAGCCGCCGCGAGCGGGTGTCCCGAGTAGGTGTAGCCGTGGAAGAGCTCGATGCCGGCGGCGACGCTGTCGTTGATCGCGTCATGGATGGCGTTCGTCGCCACGACGGCGCCCATCGGCACCGTCCCGTTGGTGATGCCCTTGGCGACGCAGACGAGGTCGGGCGTGACGCCGAAGCGCTGCACCGCAAAGGGCGCGCCGAGCCGGCCGAAGCCGGAGATCACCTCGTCATAGATCAGCAGGATGCCGTGCCTGCTGCAGATGTCGCGCAGCCGCTCCAGGTAGCCGAGCGGCGGCGGCAGCACGCCGGTAGAGCCGGAGAGCGGCTCGACGATAACGGCAGCGATGGTCGACGCGTCATGCAGCGCGACGATCCTCTCCAGCGCGTCCGCAAGCTCGGCGCCGTGCTGCGGCTGCCCGCGGCTGAAGGCATTGCGCGCCAGGTCGAACGTATGCGGCAGATGGTCGACGCCGGGCAGCAACGGCCCGAAAGCGCGCCGATTGGTGCCGATGCCGCCGACCGAAATGCCGCCGAAGCCTACGCCGTGATAGCCGCGCTCGCGGCCGATCAGCCGGGTGCGGCGTCCATCGCCGCGCGCCTGATGGTAGGCCAGGGCAAGCTTGAGCGCGGTGTCGCACGCCTCCGAGCCCGAATTGGTGAAGAACACATGGTCGAGCCCGTCCGGAAACAGCGCGGCGACGCGGCTCGCGGCCTCGAAGCTGAGCGGATGGGCCATCTGGAAGGTCGGCGCAAAGTCGAGCGTCGCCACCTGGCGCTGCACCGCCTCCACGATGCCCGGGCGGCAATGCCCCGCGTTGCAGCACCATAGCCCGGCCGCGCCGTCGAGAATGTCGCGCCCGTCATGCGAGCGGTAGTGCATGTCCCGCGCCGAGACGAGCAGGCGCGGCGCGGCCTTGAACTGCTTGTTGGCGGTGAACGGCATCCAGAACGCGTCAAGGTCGTTCGGGCTGGTCGGCAGGTTAATGTCCATGGATCACTCGTCCGGGTCCGCGAGCCGTAAACCTGAGCCCGTCGGCTACGGGGTGCAAGCAAGTGGAAGAAAGGCCAGGGCGCTGCCCTGGACCCGCTGGGGCCGTGAGGCCCCAGACCCCCATGCAATCGAGGCCGGACCGGCTCTTTCTTGCTTGGCAACGCCGATCAATCCGTCCTACGCGCCCCTGGCCTAGCCGCGCGACGCAGAGAGGAGATGGATTTTAAAGGCTCCGCCTTTAATTGGGGTCCAGGAGCAAAGCCCCTGGCCTTCCTTGCTAGCTCCGCATCACCGCATGGATTTCCCCGCTGCGCTCGAGCACGTTCATCGACACGCCTCCGTGCTCGGCCCGCCGGAACACGACGCTTAGCCGCGCCCCGCTGATCGTCAGGTTATGCAGCGTCACCTCCTGCAGGAACTCCGGCAGGCTCGGGTTGCTGAAGGTGACGGTGCGGCCGGCCGGGTCGAAGCCGACGCCGAGCGCTGCCTGCAGCGTCGCCGGCAGCGCCGTCGCCGCCCAGGCCTGCGGCGAGCAGGCGACCGGATAGAAGGTCGGGCCCTGGCCGCGCCGGCGCGGAAAGCCGCAGAACAGCTCCGGCAGGCGCCGCAGATCGATGTAGAGCGAGGCGTCGAACAGGCCGCCGAACAGCTTCAGGATGTGCTCGTTCAAGCCGTAGCGCGCCATGCCCAGCGCGATCATCGCGTTGTCGTGCGGCCAGACCGACCCGTTGTGATAGGCCATCGGATTGTAGCGCGGCTCGGTGTTGGCGATCGTGCGGATGCCCCAGCCGGTGAAGAAGCGCGAGGACAGCAGCTGGTCGGCGACCTGGACGGCGCGCTCCTGCGGGATGATGCCGCTCAGCAGCAGGTGTCCGGCATTGGAGGAGCGGACGCGGCACGGCTGCTTCTGGCCGTCCAGCGCCAGCGCGTAGGTGCCGATCTCCTCGCACCAGAATTTCTGCTCGAACTCGACGCGCAGCCGCTCGGCCGCGAGGTGCTGCTCCTCCGCCTCGTCGGCGAAGCCGAGTCGGCGGCCGATCGCGGCGGCGGCGCGCCGGGCGGCATAGACGTAGCCCTGCACCTCGCACAGCGCGATCGGGCCCTCGGCGAACCGCCCGTCGGCGTGGAACACGCTGTCGTAGCTGTCCTTCCATCCCTGGTTTGCCAGCCCCTCGTCGGTCTTGCGGAAATACTCGACGAAGCCGTCGCCGTCGCGATCGCCGGAATGCTCGATCCAGTCGATGGCGCGCCGGATGTTCGGCCAAAGCTCCCACGCCGTCGCCTCGTCGCCAGTGCGCTCGAGATACATCCCGGCGAGCATGACGAACAGCGGCGTGCTGTCGACGCTGCCGTAGTAGCGCCGGAACGGCACCTCGCCGAGCTCGGCCATCTCGCCGTGCCGAACCTCGTGCAGGATCTTGCCCGGCTCGGCGTCGGCGGCAGGGTCATCATGGTCGGCTTGGTTGAGCGCCAGGTAGCGCAGCACCCCGCGCGCCAGGTTCGGGTCCAGCCACAGCGTCTGCAACGCGGTGATCAGCGCGTCCCGCCCGAAGGCGGCGGAGAACCACGGCACGCCGGCATAGGGGTAAGGTCCGGTCGGCTTGTCGGTGACCAGCATGTAGAGGTCGCTGATCGAGCGCCGCATCGCCTCGTTGAACACCTCGTTCGACGTCGCGATCGCGGCCGCGTTGGCCGAGACGCCGCGCATCCAGCGGCGGCTCTCGACGAGGTGGCGCAGGAAGTTCTGCCGCGGCGAGGTCGTCGGTGCGTCGGCGTCGCAGGCGATCTCGATGAACACCAGGGTGCGGCCGTACGCCGGCAGCATAAGGTCGAAATGCGCACGGCCGCGCTGGAGCAGGGCAGGATGCGGGTCAAAGCGCAGCCGCGTCTCGCGCCGGCGCTCGTCGAGCCCGGTGTAGGAGAGGGTGGCGGTGTCGGCGTCGACCACCGTCGCGTGATGCTCGCCGTGATGGTGCCGGACCATGCCGCGCACCTCGAACAGGTCGGCGAAGTCGGCGCCGAAGCGGATGTCGATCGCCACCTGCTGGTCGGCGTCCGAGTAGTTGCGCACCGAGAGGCGCTCGTAGCAGCCGCCGGCCCACAGGAAGCGCGAGCGCCGCAGGTGGATCACGTCGTGCTCGAGCGACTGCTCGCGTCCGACCAGCAGGTCCGGATTGGTCAGGTCGACGGTCAGCGTGCCGTTGTCGTCGCGCAGCGTCGAGCTCAGCAGCATCGGCCGGCAATCGTTGATCACCAGGTCGAAGGCGGACAGATAGCGGGTGTCGCGCCAGTAGATGCCCTCGGTGCCGCCGCGGCTCGGCAGCACGTTGCCGCTCTGATCGAAGACGCCGAACATGTCGCCCGCCTTCAGGGTGCGGAAACGGCGCTCCTGCAGCGAGACGCTGGCGCCGATGGCGTACTCGGCGCCCTCATGGGTGTCCGCCCGGGGCACGGGTTCGACGCTGTCGGAGGCGGGGGTCGGCAGGTCCACCTGGCGTGGCTCCTCGTCGTCGGTGCGGGCGCAGGGTGACAGGCGGGACGCGTGGCGCACGTTCTGCGCGCTGAACCCGTTCCGCAAGCCCTGCGCGCGCTCCAGCTGGTGACAGATCGGCAACCTCGCGCCCGAGGGTCGCGTTGCCGCAAGCATGGCTAAACCCCGGGTCCAGACCGCCGAGCCGGCCGCCATGGCGACGCCCGCCGGCCGTCGCGCGATGCCGGCCGACGCCGTCGCGCGCAAGCTCGGCGCGACGCCGAAGCCCCAGCTCGCCACCGCTGCCGACATCGCGCCGGACGGCGGCGAGTGGATCAGCGAAATCAAGTTCGACGGCTACCGGCTGCTCGCCCGGCGCGAGCGTGGCGCCGTCCGGCTGATCACCCGCAACGGCCTGGACTGGACCGCCCGCCTGCCCGCCGTCGCCGCTGCGGTCGCGGCGCTCGGCCAGGCCGACCTGCTGCTCGACGGCGAGCTGGTGGCGCTGCAGCCCGACGGCGTCACCAGCTTCCACGCCCTGCAGTCGGCCCTGCGCGACCATCGCGACGACACCCTGTTCTTCTTCGTCTTCGACCTGCTGCACCTGGACGGCCACGACCTCGCGCCCTGCCCGCTCGCCGATCGCAAGGCGATGCTCGCCGGGCTCGCCGACTGGGCGGCCGCCGGCCTGCTGCGCTACTCCGACCATGTCGCCGGCGACGCGTCGCGGGTGCGCAGGCAAGCCTGCACGATGGGACTCGAAGGCGTCATCTGCAAACGCGCCGACGCGCCGTATCGGCCCGGCCGCGGACGCGACTGGCTGAAGATCAAGTGCCAGGGCCGCGAGGAGTTCGTCGTGCTCGGCTGGACCAGGCCGCAAGGCTCGCGCAGCGGCCTCGGCTCGCTGCACCTGGGCTTCTTCGATGCCGAGCGCCGGCTGCACTATGTCGGCGGCTGCGGCAGCGGTTTTACCGATGCCGACCTCGCCGCGTTGACCGACAGGCTCAAGCCGCTCGCCTCGCCGGCCCCGCAGGGCCTGCTGCTGACGGAGGAGAAGCCGCCGGCGGGATTGAGCTGGGTGCGTCCCGAGCTGGTGATCGAGGTGCAGTATATCGGCTGGTCGGGCGCCGGACGGCTGCGCCACGCGGTGTTCCTCGGCCTGCGCGAGGACAAGGCCGCGTCCGAGGTGGTGCGCGACATCCCCGACCCTGAGGCCAGGCGGATCACCCTCGACCAGCGCCGGCCGACCCGCATCGTCACCGCCAAGCCGCCTCCGCCACGCGGCGGCGCCACCGAGATCGACGGCGTGCGCCTCACCCATCCGGAGCGCGAGCTCTGGCCCGGCATCACCAAGCAGGACCTGGCGACATACTGGCGGACGGTCGGCGAGGCGGCGCTGCCCGGCATCGCCGACCGTCCGCTCGCCCTAGTGCGCTGCCCGGACGGCATCGACAGCGAGCATTTCTTCCAGAAGCACGCCCTGCGCGGCATGGCCCAGCAGCTGCGCGAGGGCGAGCAGGACGGCGCGCCGTTCCTGGCGCTTGCCGGCCAGGACGGGCTGATCGCGGCGACGCAGATGTCGGCGATCGAGCTGCATGGCTGGGGCTCGCACCTGCCGGATGCCGGCCGCGCCGACCGGCTGGTCTTCGACCTCGATCCCGGCGAGGGCGTCGACTGGCCGCAGATCATCCGCGCGACGCTCGACGTGCGCGACCGGCTCGAGCGCGAGGGCTTCGCCTCCTTCTGCCGCACCTCCGGCGGCAAGGGCCTGCACGTCGTCGCCCCGCTCCGCCCTGATGCCGGCTGGGACCAGGTGCGCGCCTGGTGCCGCCGCTTCGCCGAGCGCATGGAGGCCGACCAGCCCTCGCTCTACGTCGCCTCGGTGCCCAAGGCCAAGCGGACCGGCCGCATCCTGGTCGACTGGCTGCGCAACGGCCTGGGCTCGACCGCGGTCTGCTCCTTCTCGCCTCGCGCCCGCCCCGGCGCCGGCGTCGCCACGCCGCTGCACTGGCGCGAGGTCGGCCCAAAGCTCGACGTCGCCGCCTGGACGCTGAAGACCGTGCCCGGCCGATTGGCCAAGCTCCGCGCCGATCCGTGGGCGGGCTTCGCCGAGGCCGATCAGCGGCTGCCCGCCGAAGCGGCGCCGGCGCGCAAGCGCCAGTAAGCGCAGCGCTTCTTTTTTGAAAAAAAGAAGCAAAAAACTTCCGTCCATTAAAGGGGCGCTGCCCAGCGCAGCTCTTATCGGATAAAGGTTTTTTGGTTCTTTTTTCAAAAAAGAACCCTTCCCTTCGGAGCCGACACTCATGGCCGAACAACGACCTATCTGGCGCGGCCAGTTGCGGCTTGCCCTCGTCTC
>CAXUCZ010000038.1:0-14054 GCA_964249675.1 uncultured Acetobacteraceae bacterium
TCGGCGTGCCGGTGAACTGGTCGGCCTACGAGGACATCGCCAACTTCTTCACCAACGACGTGAAGACGATCGACGGCGAGCGCGTCTACGGCCACATGGATTACGGCAAGAAGGACCCCTCGCTCGGCTGGCGCTTCACCGACGCCTGGCTGTCGATGGCCGGCGTCGGCGACAAGGGCCTGCCGAACGGCCGCCCCGACGACGAGTGGGGCATCCGCATGACCGACAGCCGCCCGCGCGGCTCGTCGATCACCCGCGGCGGCGACGCGAACAGTCCGGCGGCGGAGTATGCCTGCCGCAAATACGTCGAGTGGCTCAAGAAATACGCCCCGCCGGAAGCCTCCGGCATGGACTTCTTGGAGTCCGGCCCGGTCCCCGGCCAGGGCCACATCGCCCAGCAGATCTTCTGGTACAGCGCGTTTACCGCCGCCTTGTCCGATCCGAAGCTCTCGGTGATGAACTCCGATGGCACGCCCAAGTGGCGCATGGCGCCGTCGCCGCATGGCCCCTACTGGAAGGAGGGCATGAAGCTCGGCTACCAGGACGTCGGCTGCTGGACGATGCTGAAATACGCGCCGCTCGAGCGCGTCAAGGCAGGCTGGCTCTACGCTCAGTTCACGACCTCGAAGATCGTGACCCTGAAGAAGTTCTTGGTGTCGTACCACATCATCCGCACCAGCGACATCATGTCGGACGCTGCCTCCAAGATCGCGCCGAAACTCGGCGGCCTGGTCGAGTTTTACCGCTCGCCCGCGGTCAAGGAGTGGACGCCGACCGGCGTGAACGTGCCCGATTACGGAAAGATGGCGCAGGGCTGGTGGCAGAACGTCTCCAACGCCATCTCCGGCCAGCAGACGGCGCAGCAGGCGAAGGACGGGCTCGCACGCGACCAGGATGCCATCATGGCGCGCCTGCAGCGCTCCGGCGTGCAGGGCGAACTCGGCCCGGTGATGAACCAGCCGAAGACCGCCGAATACTGGTACGAGCAATCCAAAAAGGATGGCAATCTCTCGCCGCAGCGGCGTCTGGCCAACGAGAAGCCGCAGGGTGAGACAGTCGACTATGACGAGCTGATCAAAAGCTGGAACAACCCGGTCAGCAAGGGGTAGGACGCAAAGGTTCTGTTTCGAAGCAAGAATAAAGAAACGTCCGTTCGTGAGGGCCGGTGCTGTCGCTTGGCGCGCGACAGCACCGGCAAGATAGTTTCGCCGTCTTTAAACAGGCAGTGCCTGCCTCAGGAGCCGCGTAAGCCGTGACATCGCGTCTGCTGGTGATCGACCAGGGCACCACCTCCACCCGCGCGATCATCTTCGATGGCGCGCTCGCCCCGCTCGCCGCCGCCCAGCGCGAGTTCCCGCAGATCTACCCGCAGCCCGGCTGGGTCGAGCACGACCCAGAGCAGCTCTGGGGCACCAGCCTCGGCACCGCCACCGAGGTGCTGGGCAAAGCCGGCCTCACCGCCGCCGACGTCACCGCGATCGGCATCACCAACCAGCGCGAGACCACCGTGGTCTGGGACCGCCGGAACGGACAGGCGATCCACAACGCCATCGTCTGGCAAGACCGCCGCACCGCCGAGCGCTGCGAGGCGCTCGCGGCCGCCGGTCACGCCGCCATAGTCGCCGAGCGCAGCGGCCTGCGCCTCGATCCCTATTTTTCCGCCACCAAGATCGGCTGGATCCTCGACCAGGTCCCCGGCGCCCGCCGCCGCGCCGAGGCCGGCGAGCTCGCCTTCGGCACCGTCGACAGCTTCCTGCTCTGGCGTCTCACCGGCGGCCGCATGCACGCCATCGACGCCACCAACGCCTCGCGCACCCTGCTGTGCAACATCGCTACCGGCGAGTGGGACGACGAGCTGCTGCGCCTGCTCGACATCCCGCGCGCCCTGCTGCCCGAGATCCGTGACAGCGCCTCCGAGTTCGGCGCCACCAGCCTGCTCGGCGGCGGCGACATCGCCATCCGCGGCATGGCCGGCGACCAGCAGGCGGCGCTGATCGGGCAAGGCTGCTTCGCCCCCGGAACGGTCAAGGCGACCTACGGCACCGGCGGCTTCGTGCTGCTCAACACCGGCCCGCGTGCCGTGCCCTCGCGCCACCGCCTGCTCACCACCATCGCCTGGCAGCGCGGCGGCCAGCGCACCTACGCGCTGGAAGGCTCGATCTTCTCCGCCGGCACCGCCGTGCAGTGGCTGCGCGACGGCATCGGCCTGGTCGGCAGCGCGCCCGAGACCGGCGAGCTCGCCGCCGCCGCCGACCCTCGCCAGCCGGTCTTCCTCGTGCCCGCCTTCACCGGCCTTGGCGCGCCGCACTGGGACAGCCGCGCCCGCGCGACGATCAGCGGCATCACCCGCGGCACCACCCGCCGCGAGCTCGCCCGCGCCGCCCTGGAGAGCGTCGGCTTCCAGACCCGCGACCTGCTCGGCGCCATGTTCAGCGACGTCGCCGACACCTCGGCCGAAGCCGAGCACGCCGTCCGCGTCGATGGCGGCATGGCAGCCAGCGACTGGACCATGCAATTCCTCGCCGACATGCTGGACACGCCCGTCGATCGCCCGGCCTACCTGGAAACCACCGCCCTCGGCGCCGCCTACCTCGCCGGCCTGCAATCGGGCCTGTTCCCCGAGCCCGACCGGATGACCCCGCCAACCCCGATCGAACGCCGCTTCACCCCCAGCCTCGAGCCGCCCGAACGCGCCGCCCGCTACCGCGGCTGGCGCCGCGCCGTGCGCCAGGCGCTGTATGAGCCGCCGGATGAGATGTAAGGCCAGGAGCTCTGCTCCTGGACCTCGCTGGGGGCGGCGCCTCCAGACCCGCATCCGTTTAGAGCCATCGCAGCTTTCTTGCTTGGCGAAGCCATTCAATCCTGCTTCCCCAAAACCCCGGTCTCGCCAAACGAACATGAACAACAAAAGGATTTTAAAGGCTCCGCCTTTAATGGGGTCCAGGGGCAAAGCCCCTGGCCTTCCTTCTTAAGATGCACGTCACCTTCCGCTGCGACCCGGCCCTGGAGCCGACGCTCCCCCGCCCCGCCCCCGCCCGCGACACCCTGCCCGCGTGGCTGCGCGACATGCCCCGCCACGCCGCCTCGGCCCTGCATGCCGGCACGGACGTCCGCACCGTCAAGCACTGCCCGCCCTTCATCGACGCCATGAGCCACGGCTTCACCATGCCGCTCGCCTGCGATGTGCACGTCGAGGCCGGCCGCCTGTCCTGGAGCTGGCAGCCGCCGCCGCTCGCCGCCAGCGCCCATCCTCGCGCGCCGATCAGCTTCCACGCCCCGGCCCAGCTCACCGGCACCCCGTTCCACACGCCGGACCAGGTGATCGTGAAGTTCAACAGCTTCTGGACCATCGCGCTCGACCCCGGCTGGTCGCTGCTCGCCCTGCACCCGCTGAACCGCCCCGACCTGCCCTTTCGCCTGCTCAGCGGCCTGGTCGACGCCGACCGCTTCACCGAGGTCGGCGTGCTCTTCCCCGCCGTCTGGATCGATCCCGGCTTCTCCGGCGTGCTGCCCCGCGGCACCCCGTTCGCGCAGTGCGTCCCGGTGCCGCGCGAGCCGCTCGCGCTCGACTTCGCGACCTTCACCACCGCCGACGTCGAGCGCTACGACCTCACCGCCGCCGCCCTGCTCGGCGGCACCCCGCACCACTATCGCCGCCACCACCGCGCCGCCCGCCCCCGCTCAGACGACCCCGCGCCGCTCGACCAGGACGCGCCTTAGCTCGGCCGGATCGAGCCACAGACACCCCGTCGGCGCCGACACCAGCGCCTGCGCGATCCGCCCAAAACTCTCCGGCCGCAAGCGCAACGCCGCCGCGTAAGCGTCGAGCGCCCCCTCCAGGTCGCCTGCCTCCGCGCATGCCACGCCCAGGTTGAACGCCGCCTCGTGCAGCCCTGGCCTGGCTCGCAGCGCCACGCGCAACGCCGCCGCCGCCTCGCCATGCCGCCGCGCATCTCCGAGCAACAACCCAAGGGTGTACCAAGCCTCGGCAAGGCCCGGCTCCAGCCGTACCGCCCGCCGCAGCACCAGCATCGCCGCCGCCTCGTCGCCCGCCTCGCGCAGGCATCGCCCAACCCGAAACAGCAGCCCGGGCTGATCCAGGCCGAGCCGCGCCGCCGCCTGCGCCGCCTGCGCCGCTGCCGCCCGCCGGCCCAGCGCGAGCAGCGCGCTCGCCCGCCCCAACTGCGCCGCCGCCAGCCGAGGCGCGATCATCGCCGCGCGATCGAAAGCGGCCAGCGCCGCGTCGGGCGACCCGGCCTCCAGCAGCACGGCGCCACGCTGGCACGCCTCGGCGGCGCCTGGGCGGGGAGTGCTCAAGCAGGCAAAGGGCTCTGCCCTTTGATCCCGGTAAAGGCGGAGCCTTTACAATCCATTCCTCAGCTCACGCCGCAGCGGCGAGGCGAACGCCTCCGGATCGCACCATCAATCCGCACCGCGTTTCCGGCTGCTCGTTTTCGCCGTCGCCGCGCGCAACGCCGCCTCGTAGGCCAGCCGCACCCACCGCGCCATGCCGTCGGCCTCGTCGAACGCGTCCGCAGGAACGGACCAGTAAGGCATGTTGACGGCTCGCCCGGCCCTGCCCTCGTAAACCCATCGCACGGCCCCGGCCGCTTCGAACGCAGGTGCGCTCACCGCGTCGGCCTTGAGCAGAACGTCGCCCTGGAACTCGACCGCAACGATGTGGCCCCGGTAGTACACGCCCTTGCCGCCAAACATCGGCTTGATCGTCACCGCACCGAGCGCAGAAAACATCTCCCGGATGTCCGATTGTTCCAAAGCCTGGATCCTGACGTCAGACCTAACCCGTGAGCGGAGGCTGTCTCTAGCCTGGCTGAAGTTTTCGATCCATCCGCGCGTCGACGTGGCAAACTCCGACCGCACAGTCCGGACGCGCACCCATGCGCCTGAGCCACGCCCTCGGCGGCCAAACCTATCGCTTCGCCGATTTGCGCGCCCTGCTCGCCGCCGCCTCCCCGGCGCGCTCCGGTGATGCGCTCGCCGGCATCATCGCCGCCTCCGACCGCGAACGCGTCGCCGCCCGCTACTGCCTCGCCGACCTGCCGCTCCGCCGCTTCCTCGACGAGGCGCTGATCCCCTACGAGGCCGACGAGGTGACCCGCCTCATCATCGACGACCACGACGCCGCCGCCTTCGCCCCGGTCGCCGCGCTCACCGTCGGCGCGTTCCGCGACTGGCTGCTCGACCCGGCGAACGATCCCGCCCCGCTCGCCCCCGGCCTTACGCCCGAAATGGTCGCCGCCGTCAGCAAGCTGATGCGCAACCAGGATCTGGTGGCGCTCGCCCGCCGCCTCCCGGTGGTCACGCGCCATCGCTGCACGATCGGCCTGCCCGGGCGCCTCTCCACCCGCCTGCAGCCGAACCACCCCACCGACGACCCGCGCGGCATCGCGATCTCGGTGCTGGACGGCCTGCTCGCCGGCGCCGGCGACGCGGTGATCGGCGTCAACCCCGCCTCCGACAGCATCGAGCGCTGCGTCGCCCTGCTGCACATGCTGGACGCGGCGCGCGCCCGCTACGAGATCCCGACCCAGTGCTGCGTGCTCGGCCACGTCACCAACGCGATCACCGCGATCGAGCGCGGCGCGCCGACCGACCTCGTCTTCCAGTCCGTCGCCGGCACCGAGGCCGCCAATCGCGGCTTCGGCATCGACCTCGCTCTGCTGCGCGAGGCGCACGCCGCCGTCCGCTCCCAGCACCCGCCCTCGGCCGAAAACCTGCTGTATTTCGAGACCGGACAGGGCTCGGCGCTGTCGGCGGACGCCCACCACGGCGTCGACCAGCAGACCCTGGAGTGCCGCGCCTATGCGGTCGCCCGCGCCTTCCGCCCGCTGCTGGTCAACAGCGTGGTCGGCTTCATCGGCCCGGAATACCTCTACGACGGCAAGCAGATCACCCGCGCCGGCCTCGAGGACCATTGCTGCGGCAAGCTGCTCGGCCTGCCGATGGGGGTGGACGTCTGCTACACCAACCACGCCGAGGCCGACGGCGACGACATGGACGGGCTGATGCTGCTGCTCGGCGCCGCCGGGGCGAACTTCCTGATCACCGTGCCCGGCGCCGACGACGTGATGCTCGGCTATCAGAGCCTGGCCTTCGAGGACGTGCTGGTGCTGCGCCGCGTGCTCGGCCTGCGCCCAGCGCCCGAGTTCGAGGCCTGGCTCGAGCGCATGGGCCTGCTCGACGCCGAGGGCCGCATCCTCGCCCGTCCGGACGCCGCCCGCCTCGCCGGCCCGTTGCTCGCGCTCGCCGATGGCTGACCCACCATCCCGGCTCGATCCCTGGGCGGCGCTCCGCGGCGCCACCCTCGCCCGCGTCGGCCTCGCCCGCGCCGGCGACACGCTGGCAACGGGCGAGCTGCTCGCCGTCCAGGCCGCCCACGCCGCCGCCCGCGACGCCGTCCACGCGCCGCTCGACCCGTCCGCGCTCGCCGAGGCCCTGGCGCCCTGGCCGAGCCTCGCGCTGCGCAGCCGCGCGCCCGACCGCGCGACCTATCTCCGCCGCCCCGATCTCGGCCGCCGCCTCGACGAGTCCAGCCGCGCCGCACTCGCCCCGAGACCCGGCGGCTCGGACCTGGTCTTCGTGCTGGCCGACGGCCTGTCCGCCGGCGCCGTGCAGCGCCACGGAGCTCTCCTGGTCGCCGCCTGCCGCGCCCTGCTGCCGGAGCTCAGCCTCGGCCCGACGGCGATCGTGAGCCAGGGCCGCGTCGCCATCGGCGACGAGGTCGGCGAAGCGCTCGCCGCCCGCGCCGTCATCGTTCTCATCGGCGAACGGCCCGGCCTGAGCGTCGCCGAAAGCCTCGGCGCCTATCTCACCTGGTCGCCCCGGCTCGGCCGTCGCGACAGCGAGCGCAACTGCGTCTCCAACATCCACAGCCCCGCCGGCCTGCCGCTCGCCGCCGCCGCCGCCCTGCTCACCCGCCTACTGCACGGCGCCGCCACCCTCGGCGCCAGCGGCATCGCCCTCAAGGACAGCCCGGCGGTGCTAAGCGAAGAAAGGCCGGGCTCTGCCCTGAACCCGCTGTAACCTGAGGTCCCAAACCTTCCGATCCACTGGAGTCCAGGCGGGCACCGCCTCGCAATGTGGCACGACTAACCGATAGATTTTGAAGGCTTAGCCTTGAAGGGACTGGGGCAAAGCCGAGAGCCTTGCTCGACGCCCACCGGGCGCCACCGCATAAACATAGAAGCCCCGGCGCGACGATCCTGATGCGCCACCCACCATTGACGCTGCGCGCCCAAATGCGGCAAGTCCGATCCCATGGACAGCGACACGTCACTTGACGGGATCGGCCTGCGACACGGCACCGACAAGTCGTCGGCGCATCATGGCTATCTCGGGTTCTACGAGCGCTTCTTCGCCCCCGAGCGCGCCAGTGTCGCCAAGCTGCTCGAGATCGGCGTCTTCAACGGCCAGTCGACGCGCATGTGGCGCGAGTATTTTCCCAATGCGTCGATCATCGGCGCCGACATCAACCCCGACGCCCAGCGCCACGCGACTGACCGACTGATAATAGAGATCGCCGACCAGTCCAACGTCGCCGACCTGGTCCGGCTCGGGGTGCGACACGGCCCGTTCGACATCGTCGTCGATGACGGTTCGCATATCTGGGACCACCAGATCCTGGCGCTACAATATCTCTATCCGTTCGTCCGGCCGGGCGGCTTCTATGTGCTCGAGGATATCGACACCAGCTACGGCAGCTTCACCGATCAGTATAAAGGCCTCAGCCCGATTTCGGCGGCGCGCTACCTGCACCGCTTCGCCGACTACCTGGTCGGCGACGCGGTGATCAACATCGCCGACGAGCCGGACGGTTTCATCCGCAGCTACGCGCGCTCGACCGAGTTCATCGCCCTGCACCGACGGACGGCGCTGCTGCGACGCAAGCCGGAGTGACAAGCATCGCTGCCGACTGCCGCCGCGCCGGCTGATGCGGCTTCGATGAAGCAGCACAGCCATGGCGACGAGGCCGAGCGTGCAGCCCGCGCACTGATCTGGGCTGGGCGCTCCGACGAGCTCCTCGGCCAGCCGGCGCTTGATCCGGCCAGCTGGACCGGCGCCGTGCGCACCGACATGGAGCACTCGCGCGCCCTGCACGGCATGCTGCCGCAGCAGGTTCCCGAGGCCGAGGGCGATCCAAGCTGCTGCGTCATCATGATGGTCAAGGACGAGAGCGACATCGTCGGGCTGAACCTGCGCTGGCTGCGCTGGATCGGCATCCGCCGCTTCGTGATCCTCGACAACCTCTCCACCGACGGCACCCACGCGTTGATCGAGCGCTTCCGTGCCGGTTCGCCAGGCTGCGAGACGCTGATCCTGAGCGATCCGATCCGGCGCTACATGCAGTCCGAGAAGATGACCGGGCTGATGCGCCTCGCCGCCTCGATCTGGCCGGACGTCGACTGGATCCTGCCGATCGACGCCGACGAGTTGCTGATCCCGACCAACGGCCTGTCGGTGCTGAAGAACCTCGACCGCGCCTACGACGTCGTCGTGATCGAGAAGGTGAACCACTACCTGCAGGACGACCGCGGCTCCGCCGTCGACGAACTGCTCGTGCCGATGCGGCAACGCTCGCTGCTGGGTCGTTTTCCGCCTAAGATCATCCTGCGCGCCAATACCGCGATGGCGATCCTGCAGGGCAACCATGAGGTGAGGCTGGAAGGCTCGCCGCGTCGCATCGCCCATTACGGCGGCCTGTCGCTCGGCTTCTACTATCGCGAGTTCCAGGTCCGCAGCTTCGAGCAGTTCCTCAAAAAGGTGACCAATGGCGGCCAGGCGGTGCTACTCGCCGAGCGACATCTTGGGCGCCCGATCGGCGGCGACCACTGGAAGCACTGGTATGCGCTGCTGCAGGCCCAAGGCGAGCCGGCGCTGCGCGCGCTGTTTCGCGAGCATTGCGTGCGCAGTGCTTCTGACACGCTGCTCAATGATCCCTGCATCGTCGAGCGCATCATGACCGGGCGCACCGCGGAGGCGATGCCGGTCTGAAAACTCAAGCCTGCTCGGCCGCCAGCAGGGCCGCAAACCGCGCCTGCGGGCTTTCCGGCGCGTCATCCTGTCCGCTCAGCAGAGCAGCCAGATTGCGCGCGCGGTCTTCGTAGAACGCCTCGATCTTGGTCCGCGCCCCGGCCACGCCTGGCAGCGCCATCAGTGAGGCGATCCGGGCGGGCAGGTCAGGCACCAGAGCTTGCGTCCTGGCATCATCGATCGTGGTGGCGTTCGAGTGATGCAGAAGAAAGAACTCCAGCAGGTCGACCGGCGCGTCGCGGAACGAGGCGATCGGCCGGAGAGTGTCGCCGCGGCTGCGCAGCCACTTCCAGGCGAACTCCTCCGCCGACTTGGTGAAGTAGTGGTTGATCCAGGCGTGATGCGCCACCGGCTCGCGTGTGCCGGCGGCGGAGATGTTGCCCGCGGCGAAGCCGTGGCTCGCGCCGGCGCTATCGCGAAAGCGGTAGCTGAGCCGCCCGTCGGTGATCGGGAAGTGCGCGTAGCCGTGCTGGAACAGGCGCGGCTTGAACAGGCTCTTGATCGGATGCTGCGGCAGCGGCAGCCGACGCCGAAAGCGCACGCTCATCGGCTTGTCGACCCAGCGCTGCGCGCCGGCCGAGGGGAAGACGAGCCAGTTCAGCGCGATGGCGTCCACCGGTCTGACCTCCTGCCATCCCAGATAGGCCTGCACCGACCCGAACATCGCCGGGTTGACCATCATCAACTCGTCGGCGTCACACACCAGGCACCAGCGATAATCCAGCAGCGCCGGGCTGAGGCCGAGCGCATGGCCAAGCATGACCGCTTGCGCACTGCCGCTCGCCTGCAGCCGGTTCGGCACCCAGACGATCTCGCCCGCAAGGTCGAGCGCCAGCAGCAGGGCGTCCGAGCCGTCCTCGTTGTCGTTGCTGTAGACAAACAGCCTGTCGAAGCCCAAGGCGCGGTGGTGCGCCACCCACTCCAGGAGGTGCAGCCCTTCGTTGCGCATCGCGCTGAGCACGCAGGCGTCGCGACGCGGCACCACACATCGCCGGGCCTGCACGTTGCAGGCATGCGGCAGCGAGAGCGTCGCGTGGTCGCGTCCGTGCACGGCGATCGTCGGCTGCACGCCGGCGAGGACGACGGCCGTCGCATCGTCCCGCCGCCGTAGGCTCCACGCAGCCAGCGTCGGCAAGGCCTGATTGGCCCACAGGTCGTCGGGATAGACCGCTTGCAGCCGGCGCAGCATCGCCGGGTCGCGCAGCAACTCTCCCGCCGCTTCGGCAATCTCCTCCGGCCGGTAGAGCTTGGCCAGCACGTCGAGCTCCGCCGCCGGGTGCGACGCCGGCAGCGTCCGCAGCAGCATCGTCAGCGCCTGCTCGCGCGACGCCGTGGCAAGCCCGGCGATGCGGGCGGGCAGGTCGGCCGTGGTGCTCGGCTCGGCCGGGATCAGGAACCAGTGGTTCAGCTCGTCGATCGCGTCAGTGTCGAACGCGACCTCGCCGACGCCGTCCGCGTCGAGCCCGCCATTGGCCAGCAGGAAGCGGCCGGAGACCGGATGACCGAGGGCGAAGCGCTCCGTCGCGTCCAGCCGAACCAGGCGCATCACCTGGAGCTGCACCGTGACGCGCTCCGGCACGATCCGCAGCGTCGTTCCGTCGGCCGCGTACAGAAACGCCATCTCCGCCCGCTTGCTGTCGACGCAAACGACGATGGCGACACCTGCCGCGCCCCGGCCATGCGCAAGCCGCCCATCGGCGAGGCGCATCGGCGCCGTGCCGTGAATGCTCTCAAGCCGGAAGAAGCTCTGCATCCCGCTCAGCCGAACGGTCGATAGCCGCGGCTGCGGCCGATGCGGACATAATGATCTCGCAACGAATTGTAGTCGCCTTGGCCGACCTCGATCGCGGCGAGCGGATATCGCCGGCTGTACCAGACCCGGTCGAAGCGGAACGGGTTGCGTCCCTCGCCGCGGCCGTTCGAGACGTAATGCGCGAAGCCGCTGTCGCGAAAGCCGCGCCTGACGGCCTCGGCGACGTCGGGGTTGCCGTCCAGGTAGAACGCCTCGTCGAACAGGCGCGCCTCGTCCGCCAGCGTGACCTCGCCGAGCCGCGGCGCCTCCTGCTTCAGCCGCGCCACCGTCGCGGGGCAGACCAGCCGCCACAGGCCCCGCAGCGGCCCGTGCGCCGCCTCCAGCATCGCAACCGGTGCTGCGTAGTTGATCGGAAACAGCATCCAGCGGTAACGCGGGTCGTCATGCGGCGCCAGATCGACGTCACGATCCTGGAACGGGTTCAGAAAACCCGTCATCGGCACCACGATCAGGCTCGCCGCCGACAGCCAGGCGGCGAGCCAGGAAAACGTGCTGACGCTGAGCACGATGTTGGCCGAGCGGCAGATCAGCTCGAAATCCGCCAGCGCCCCGCCGCTCGAGCGGAACTCCGCCTTCGGAAAGCGTGCGCGCAACGCCGAGCAATACGGATCGTCGCCGATCTGGCCCATGAACACGGGCCGCAGCCCGGAGCGCTCGATCACCTCGGCATAGAAATCGACCGGCACCAGCGTGTAGTGCTCCCAATGCCCGGACAGGATCTCGCCCGCCCGCACGTTGATCACCAGGTGCTCCGGTCCGTAGCCCTTGATCGCAATTCCGCTACCGTCGAACAGCCGCCGCGCCGCCTCCAGCGGCGGCAGGTTTTCGATCCGTTGGCCGTAGCCGGAGAACACCACGCCGTCGAGCCGATCCTCGCCGAGCGCCTGCGCCAGCGCATCGACCTCGACCCGATGCCAGTCGACGCTGGCGATCCGCCCGCCGCGAAAAGGCAGTGCCGGCAGCTCGATATTCCATTCCGGGATAGACACGTTCGAGATCAGGCAGCCCGGCACGCGGGCGCTGATGTTGGCGGCCACCAGCAGCTGGATCATGCGGTTCGCAAGGTTGCCCTGGCTCACGACATGGATCACCGGGCGGCCGTTGCCGTTCGCCGATGCCGCCGCCGCCTCGCTCATCGCGTCACCACGCTGCCGGGCGTGATCACGAGCCAGCGCCCTAGGCCATCGCACTGCGCCCCGACGCCGCTATCCTCGCCGCTCGTCGGATTGCGCCCGTCCGAGACATAGACGATCTGCCCGGCCGCGCAGCGCCTCGGCAGCGTCGCGACGCTGAACACGCCCGGCCGCATCGTCCCGGCCGCCGTGACGTCGCCCGCCGCGCTGACCTGGAACACGTTGCGCGTCCGCCCGGCCTCGCTCCGCCCGACATTGAGCGCCACCCCGCCGCTCATCTCGACGTCGAGCCCGACCCCGCCATCCGGCGCCGGCTGAGCGATCCTGATGCCGCGGCGGCGAAAGTTCTCGATCGCCACGCCGGTCGTGAACGCGTTGCGATACCCTCCCGTGCCGCCGATCGTCAGCGCCGCGCCCTGCCCGCCATCGCCCATGCCAAGGATTGCAACACCCTGCAACCCGGCCTGAAAGACGTGGCTGCCGTTCACGACATCATACTCTTCGGCGGTCGCCGCGGTCGCGACGCTTCCTCCGGCCAGCCCGACCACGGTGTTGCGCGCGAACAGCGCCGTCGGCGCGCCGATCAGCGCCACCGGATGGTCCTGCCCGGCGGCAAGCCGCGCCGGCGGCACCTGCCCCGCCGCCGCGTCGCCGCCGCCGAGCGCCGCCCAGCCGACCAGCGCGATCGCCGACGCGCTGACCGACAGCGCGTAGCTGGCAAAGCGCGGCTCGGTGTTGGTCAGCACGTAGGTGTAGGGCCGCACCAGCGCCTGCTGCGCCGGCGTGAGCGGCGCGGCCGGATAGACATGCGTCGCGTCGTAGCGGGCGCGATCCAGGCTCAGCAGCGGCGCCGCACCGGCGTTGCGCGTGTAGACGCCAACCCCATCGAGCGAGCCATAGGCGGCGATGCCCGCGACCCCATCCATGCAATTGCCAGTGACCCCCGCCGCGGCGTCACTGCCCGAGCCCGCGGCGACGAACGAGGCAACGACGCCAAGGTCGCGGCAACCAGAGGGACGGGCACGCACCAGCAGCGGATCGGCTAGACTTGAAGAAGCAGCAAGCAGCAAGGCAGCGAAGGCAAGGCCAGAGGCTCTGCCTCTGGACGGGACCCCGTCGCACGAGTGCGATGGGAACCCGCCCGCTGGGGCCTGAGGCCCCAGACCCCCGTTCGTTTGGAGTGCAACGGGCTCTATCTTACTTGGCGAAGCCATTCAATCCTCTTCCCGCCGGCACCAGCCTCGCCGCGGAACACGGATAAACAAAAGGATTTTAAAGGCTCCGCCTCTAATGGGGTCCACGGGCAACGCCCCTGGCCTTCCTCGACGGCTCTACCGCCTGCCCAAGCGCCCCACAAGCACTCTACTTCAGGTAGAGCGCAAGCCCGACACGCTGGCCGCGCGAGTAGTTGACGCCGGCCAGCGTGTCGACAAGCCGCGGCGTGATGCCAGCCCGCGCCGCCGCCGCCTCGAACGCCGCCTGGTCGCGCCGGTCGATCAGCAGCGCCGTGACCCGGCCGCCCGCCAGCGCCGCCGCCCCCTCCGCCGGGCTCGCCAGCACCGCCATCTTGGTGCCGACCAGGAACATCAGGCTCGGCTCGCGGAACCCCACCGTGCCGAACCCCTCGCCGCGCGGGTTCCAGCCCGGCCAGTCCGCCCGCAGCGCCGCCTCGACGCGCGGCGCGATCCACAGCGGCGACAGCGCCGGCAGCTCGAGCCCGAGCGCCGACCAGGTGACCAGCGGCATCAGCGCCACGCCCAGCATGACGCCGCGCCGACGCTCCCGGCCGAGCACGGCAAACCCGACGATGCTGACCGCGAGCGCTGCCGGCACGCCAAGCCACCAGGCGCCGCGCACCACCACCGGCAAGGCGAGCACCACCGCCGCCAACGCCAGGCCGGCGAGCGCGAACGCGGCGTCGCTCAGGCGCCTCAGCCATCCGGGTGCGAGCCGTGCCGGCTCGGCCAGGAAGCGGGCGCCGAGCACGCAAAGCGGCGGGTAGAGCGGCAGCACGTAGTGCGGCAGCTTGGTCGGCACCAGCTCGAACACCAGCCAGG
>CAXUCZ010000039.1:0-5267 GCA_964249675.1 uncultured Acetobacteraceae bacterium
AAGGCAAGGGGCTTTGCCCCTTGACCCCATCAAAGGCGGAGCCTTTGAAATCCGTCATCGGCTTCGCCAGGCACGGAACAGCGAGCCTGATCCCGGACGGATGGGCTCTGGGGCCAAGCCCTGGCCTTTCTCACCCTTCCTTAACCTTAATGTTCTAAGCTTGAAAAAGGTCTGGAGTCCGCAATGCTGCGAGCCGTCTACGAGCGCGTGCTGAGGCTGTCGGCCAGCCGGCGCGCGCCGCTGTGGCTGGCGGTGGTGAGCTTTGCCGAAAGCAGCGTCTTTCCGATCCCGCCGGACGTGTTGCTGATCCCGATGGTGCTGGCGCGGCCGCGTCGGGCCTGGTGGCTGGCGGCGCTGTGCACGGTCGCGAGCGTGCTGGGCGGAATGCTGGGCTACTACATCGGCTACGCGCTGTTTGCCCGCGTCGCCCTGCCGATCCTGCGCTTCTACCACTACCAGGCGGCGTTCGAGACGTTCCGGCAGCGCTACGTTCAATACGGCCTTTGGGTGATCCTGATCAAAGGGCTGACGCCCATCCCGTTCAAGATCGTCACCATCGCCTCCGGCGCCGCCGGGTTCAGCTTTCCGGTGTTCGTGGCGGCGGCAGCGCTGACGCGGGGCGTGCGGTTTTTCCTGGTGGCCGGGCTGCTGCGGTTCTTTGGCGAGCCGGTGCGCGGCTTTGTCGAGCGGCGGCTGACGATGGTGACGATGGCGACGCTGGCGTTGATTGTGGTCGGCTTCGTGGCCTTGAAGTACGTTTAGTGGACGGGGTCCGGGGCAGAGCCCTGGCTTTTTTTTAGTGGCAGGACGCCGGGCATGCAGGACGGACCGCCGACGAACAGCAAGCTGACGCGCAGCAAGCAGCTTTGGGCGGACGCGAAGCGCGGGCTCGTCGGCCGACCGGCCGAGGCGGCCGTCGCGCGGCTGCCGCCCGGCCAGACCCTGGTCAAGGATTGGCCGGTGCTGGACCTTGGGCAGCAGCCCGACGTGAGCGCGGCGACGTTCCGACTTGACATCGACGGGTTCTGCCGCCGTCCGCTGAGCCTCACGTTGGCCGACCTGCTGGCGATGGACCAGCATGACAGCGTCTCCGACATGCATTGCGTGACCAGCTGGTCGCGCTACGACAATCACTGGCGCGGGGTGCCCGTCTCGGCGCTGCTGGCGATGGTGGAGCCGAAGGACGAGGCGCGGCACGTGCTGTTCCACGCCCATGACGGCTACACGACCAACGTCCGGCTCGACCGGTTCGACCAGCCGGACGTGTTCCTGGTGCATGAGTGGGAGGGCCGGCCGATCTCGCGCGAGCATGGCGGCCCAGTGCGGGTGCTGATCCCACGCCTCTATCTGTGGAAGTCGGCCAAATGGGTGCGCCGGATCGAGCTGGCGGCGCGGGACCGGCGCGGCTTCTGGGAGACCCGCGGCTACCACAACAATGCCGATCCCTGGGCCGAGCAGCGCTACGGCGAGTGACGCGCGCGGCCGGAGCGATGGACGGCCCGGTGCTGCTGGGCGGCTGCCGCATGCTGCTGGACGGCGGGCTGGTCGAGGGCAGGGCGCTGCTCGTCACGTCGGGCCGGATCGCCGCTGTGCTGGCGGACCGTCCCCTGGCCGGCGTGGCGAGCCATCGGCTGCCGTCCGACGCGGTGCTGGCGCCGGGCCTTATCGATCTGCAGGTCAATGGCGGCGGCGGCGTGCAGTTCAACGACGATCCGTCGGCCGAGGCGGCGCAGGCGATCGCCGACGCGCACCGGCCATTCGGCGTCACCGGCCTGCTGCCGACGCTGATCACCGACCGGGCCGAGCTGATGCCGCGCGCCATCGATGCGGCCGCGACGCTGGTCGTCGAGCCCGGCTCGGGCGTGCTGGGCCTGCACCTGGAGGGCCCGTTCATCAGTCCGCAGCGGCCCGGCGTGCATCGGCGCGAGTTCATCCGGCGGGCTGGCGAGGCGGACGTCGCGTTGCTGGAGGCCGCGGCGGCGCGGCTGTCGCCCGGGCGGTTGCTGGTGACGCTCGCCCCCGAAGAGGTCGAGCCGTCGGCCATCGGCCAGCTGGCGCGAGCCGGCGCGGTGGTGTCCGCCGGGCACAGCGCGGCCGGGATCGAGGCGGCGCAAGCCGGCTTCGCCGCCGGGATCAGCGGCGTCACCCACCTCTACAACGCGATGCCGGCGCCGGCTGGGCGCGAGCCCGGGCTGGTCGCGGCGGCGCTGCTGGCGACGGGCGTGCAATGCGGGCTGATCGCCGATTTCGTCCATGTGCACCCGGCTATGCTGCGTCTGGCGCTGGCCTCGCCGGCTGGGCCGGGGATGTTCCTGGTGAGCGACGCGATGGCGGTCGCCGGCACGACGCTCGACGGGTTCCGGCTGAACGGGCGTTGGATCAGCCGGCGGGACGGTCGGCTGGCGGATGACCAGGGCACGCTTGCGGGCGCGGACACGACGCTGATCACCTGCGTGCGCAACGTCGCCTTCGGGCTCGAGCTCGGGATCGAGCGGGCGCTCGGCATGGCTGCGGCGTTGCCGGCGGCGCTGCTGGGGCTCTCCGGTGCGGTGGGCCGGATCGCGCCGGGCCTGCGCGCCGACCTGGTGTTGCTCTCCGACGGCTTGCAGGTGCTGGGAACCTGGCGCGGCGGTGCGTTCTTGCCGCACTGATGCGCTCGACCCAGCCGCTTCAGGACGTCGCCATGTCGGACACCGAACGCTTCGCCAGCTTCGTCGCCACGCTCGGGCGTGGTCCCGGCCGCTCACGGGCGCTGACCCGCGAGGAGGCGCGCGAGGCGCTCGTCATGGTGCTGGAGGGACGAGCGGATCCGATGCAGGTGGGCGCCTTCCTGATGCTGCTGCGCTACCGCGGCGAGGACGCCGACGAGGTGGCAGGCTTGATTGAGGCGGCGCGCGAGACGGCGCGGCTGTCGGTGCCGGGCGTGGCGCTGGACTGGCCGTCCTATGGCGCCGGCCGAACGCGCGGCGCGCCCTGGTTCCTGATGGCGGCGCTGGCGCTCGGCCGGGCAGGGGTGCCGGTGCTGATGCACGGCAGCAACCAGTTCTCGAGCGGCATGAGCGTGCTTGACGGGCTGGCCGGGCTCGGCTTTGCGCCGGTGAGGGACGCGGCGTCGGCCAGGGCCGAGCTGGCACGGCACGGCTTTGCCTACGTGCCGCTTCAGGCGCTGTCGGACGGGCTCGAGCGCCTGCTCGCCACCCGCACGCTGTTCGGCCTGCGCTCGCCGATCAACACCGTTTGCCGCCTGCTCAACCCGGCCGGCGCGCCGGCGGCGGTGGATGGCGTGTTCCATCCGCCCTACATCGAGGTGCATCTCGGCGCGGCGGAGCGGTTGGGCGGCTTGCGGCTGCTGGTGCTCAAGGGCGGCGGCGGCGAGGCGGAGCGCAATCCGGCCAAGCTGGCGACGCTGCATTTGACCGCGCCCGGCCTTGGTCGACGGGAGCTGGCCGCGCCGGCGATCAGCGGCGACTGGGAGGAGCCGCCGGCCGAGGCCTGGCGCCCGGTCTGGACGGGTGAGGCGAGCAACCCGGCCGCCGAGGCCCGGATCGTCGCGACGATAGCGCTCGGGCTTCTTGCAACCGGCCGCGCGGACGCGGTTACCTCGGCAGACCTGCAGGCCGCGGAGGTCTGGCGCGCACGGCACGCGAGGACGGCCGGCAACCGCCATGCGGCAATGTCGTTTGAACCATCAATAGCCAGGGAGGCTCACATGGTAGACGAGGATCGCGCGGCCGGCATCGGCCATCAGGTGAAGGGCTCGCTCAAGGAGGTCGCCGGCAAGGTGACCGGCGACACCAAGATGCAGGCCGAAGGCACGGCGGAAAAGGTCGCCGGCAAGGCTCAGAACACGGTCGGCGGCGCTAAGGACGCAGTTCGCGACACCGTCAAGAAGTAGCGCCGCAGCAGCCGATGCGGATAGCGAGCGGGCGCCCTGGCGGCGCCCGTTTCGCGTTCAGAGCTGGCCGTAGCCGTCCTTGCCCCAGGCATAGACGACGTAGCCGCTGCCTTTCGGATCACCTTTGGCATCGAAGCTGATCGGCCCGACGACGGTGTCGTACGGCGTGCCGTCATGCAGGGCCGCGGCCACCTTCTGGGCATCCGTGCTGCCGGCCTTCTTCGCCGCCTCGGCCCAGACCTGCACGGTCGCGTAGCTGTAGAGCACGTATCCTTCCGGGTTGATCTTCTGGGCGGCGAACTCGGCGACGATCGGCGCCGCCGACGCGAGGCGGCGCGGGTCGGGCGGAAACGTCATCAGCGTGCCGGCGGCGGCTGCTCCCGCGACCTGCCGGTAGTCGTCGGTGACCAGCGCGTCGCCGCCGAAGATCACCGGCGCATAGCCTTGGGCGCGCGCCTGGCGGGCGATCAGCCCGATCTCCGGATGATAGCCGCCGATGTAGACGAGGGTGGCGTTGGCTTGCCGCAAGCGGCTCACCAGGGCGGAGTAGTCCTTCTCGCCGGGCGTGTAGGTGGCGTCCAGCGCCTGCTTCACGCCGGCGGCGTTCAGCGCGCGGCGGGTCTGCTCGGCCAGGCCGTGCCCGTAGGCTGAGTTGTCGTTCAGGATGGCGATGGTCGCGCCCTTGGCATGCGCGGCGATGTAGGCGCCGGCGACCGCGCCCTGCTGGTCGTCGCGCCCGCAGGTGCGCAGCGTGTTCCACGCGCCCTTGTCGGTGTAGTCCGGGTTGGTCGAGGCGGGCGAGATCTGCAGCACGCCCTCCTCGGTGTAGACATGGCTGGCCGGGATCGAGCTGCCCGAGCAGAACTCGCCATCGACGAACACGACGCCGCGGCCGGCCATCTCGTTGGCGACCGACACCGCCTGGCGCGGGTCGCAGGCGTCGTCGCCCACCGCCAGCGTCACCGGCTGGCCGAGCACGCCGCCGGCGGCGTTGATATCCTTCACCGCCTGCTCGGCGCCGACGCGCATCTGGGCGCCAAAGGCGGCGTTCGAGCCCGTCATCGGGCCGACCACCGCAATCGGCGTCGCAGCCCGGGCGCTGCCGGCGACCAGCAGCGCGGCGGCGCCGAGGGCGGCGGAGCGCAGGCTATTCGAGGCCGTGATCATGCAGGTACTGATGCCATGGAGTGCGTCCGTTCGGGTCTGTGGCGCAGCCGGAGAGCGCCAGGAGCATGACAAGGGCGAGCTTGATCATCGACGAAACTTGTTCCTTTCGCCGCCGTGGCGCAATCGCGTCGCGCTCGGCGCGCCATCGCATCGCGCTCGGCGCGCCATCGCATCGCGCTCGGCGCGCCATCGCATCGCGCTCGGC
>CAXUCZ010000039.1:5367-13401 GCA_964249675.1 uncultured Acetobacteraceae bacterium
GCGCAATCGGGTCGCGCTCGGCGCGCAATCGGGTCGCGCTCGGCGCGCAATCGTTCGGCCTGGGCGCGACGGAGCCCCGCCGCGCTCGGCTTGAACGGCCTCGCGCCGGCATCCATGTTGCAGTGCGGCCGTCACGCGGCGCGACACGGGAGACACCATGGCAAGCCTGTTCGATCCGATCACCATCGGCGCCATCGAGGCGCCGAACCGCATCCTGATGGCGCCGCTGACGCGCGGCCGCGGCACCCGCGAGCACCTGGCGACGCCGATCATGGCGACCTACTACGCCCAGCGCGCCACTGCCGGCCTGATCATCAGCGAGGCGACGGGGATCAGCCAGGAGGGCCTCGGCTGGCCGTATGCGCCGGGGATCTGGTCGGCGGCCCATGTCGAGGCCTGGCGGCCGGTGGTGGACGCGGTGCACGAGGCCGGCGGGCGGATCGTCTGCCAACTTTGGCATATGGGCCGGCTGGTGCATCCGAGCTTCCTGGGCGGCGCGGCGCCGGTCTCCTCCTCGGCGACCACGGGGCCGAACCAGGCGCACACCTATGACGGCAAGCAGCCCTACGCCGAGGCGAGGGCGCTGGACGCCGAGGAGATCCCGCGCCTGCTCGGCGACTATGACCGCGCGGCGCGCAACGCCATCGCCGCCGGGTTTGATGGTGTGCAGGTGCATGCCGCGAATGGGTACCTGATCGACCAGTTCCTGCGCTCGGGCGCCAACCATCGTGCTGACGCCTATGGCGGCTCGATCGACAACCGGGTGCGGCTGCTGCGCGAGGTGGCGCAGACGGTGGTGGACGCGGTCGGGGCCTCGCGCACCGGCGTGCGGCTGTCGCCCAATGAGCCGATCCAAGGTGTCGGAGATCCCGAGCCGGTGCCGCTGTTCACCGCCGCGGCCCGGGCGCTGGACGAGGTTGGCGTCGCGTTCCTGGAGCTGCGCGAGCCGACCGAGGCCGGCACCTTCAGCCGCGCCGCCTTCCCGCCGGTCGCGCCCGAGATCCGCCGCGCCTTCAGCCGCACGCTGGTGCTGAACGCGGACTATGTCGGCGACACCGCGCAGGCGGCGATGGATAGCGGCGTGGCCGACGCGATTGCATTCGGCCGCACCTACATCGCCAATCCCGACCTGCCGGAACGCCTGCGGCGCGGCGCGGCGCTGAACAAGGATGTTGCGGCCACCTGGTATTCGCGGGGGGAGGCGGGCTACCTGGATTACCCGAGCCTCGCGGCCTGACGGCAGGCGCTTCGCCCCTTGCGGCCATGAGAGGCGGGCGCGGCTTGTGCTGAAGCCTGAGCCTAATGGATGGGGTCCGGGGCCGGCGGCCCCGGCGCAGTCCAGAGGCGGAGCCTCTGGCCTTACCCGGCGCCTCTTTGCCACCGCCAGCTTGCTGCTGACCGCCCGCTGCTCGCCGGTGCGCGTTCTGAACGACCTGGCGCCGGACTACCTGGTCGCGGAGGGCATCGCCTACGGCCCTGAGCTGCGCCAGCGCCTCGATGTCTACGCGCCTCCCCCACGGCGACGACCGGCACCGGTGATCGTCTTCCTCTATGGCGGCGGCTGGACCGAGGGCAGCCGCAGCCTCTATCGCTTCGTCGGCGGTGCGCTGGCGGAGGCCGGCGCAGTGGTGGTGATCCCCGACTACCGCCTCTATCCTGCAGTGCGATTTCCGGGCTTCGTGCAGGATTGCGCCCGGGCGACGGCCTGGGCGGCGCGGCAAGCCGCTGCGTATGGCGGCGCCGGCGCGCCGGTCCTGATGGGGCACTCGGCCGGCGCTTACAATGCCGCCATGCTCGGCCTCGACCCGCAATGGCTGGGCGCCGCCGGGTTCGACCGTCGCCTGCTGCGCGGCGTCATCGGCCTGGCCGGACCATACGACTTCCTGCCACTCGACACCGACCAGCTGCGCGACATCTTCGGCCCGCCGCCGCGCGAGCACACCCAGCCGGTCGCCTTCGTGGACGCCGCGGCCCCCGCCTTCTTCCTTGCCGCCGGCTCGGCCGACCGAACGGTGCGGCCACGCAACACGACGGCGCTCGCCGCCAGGCTCCGCGCCTCCGGCCGACCGGTCTCGGAGCGGATCTATCCCGGCGTCGACCACCGCGAGATCATCGGCGCGCTGGCCGGCCCGCTGCGCTTCCTGGCGCCGACATACCAGGATACGTGCGGCTTCGTCGGCTTGCCTAGGTCGGATTACCGCGCGATCTAAGCAAGGCCAGGGCTCTGCCCTGGACCCGCTGGGGCCGTGAGGCCCCAGACCCCCTGACATTTAGCCCCCATCAGCACCAGCCTTGTGGTGGGGCGTGGATGACAGAAGGATTTTAAAGGCTTCGCCTTTAATCGGGTCCAGGGGCGACGCCCTGGCCTTTTCTTTGCTCAAGGCGTGGCCACGACGTCCCCGAGCGGCACGTTGGCGCCGCCGTAAGCCTGGCCGCACAGCGCCCTGGTTTCGCTAGGCCCGCTCGGCTGCACCGAGGCGTTGTCGACCACGTCGTGCCGTAGCGGGTTGAAATGGGTGAAGAACACCTGCTGGCCGACATAGGTCTGGGCCTTGGCGATCGGCGCGACCGTGCCGCAGAGGAAATAGCCACGCTCGGTGATGCCCGCGATGTGCACCTGCGACAGGATCAACGGCGCGAAGCTGTAGCGCAGCGTCGACTGGTCGGCGTAGGTGCGGTCGAAGAAGCCTCGGACGGCGGCCTGCGCTCTGTCGGTGCTGGTGGGGGCAAGCGCGGGCGCCTCGGCGACGGGATTATGAGCGGCGCAGGCGGTCAGCACCGGCGACAGGGCCGCCGTGGCGGCGAGAAGGGCAGCCATCGAGCTCGCGGTCGCGCTCGCGCGGAGCAGTGTCGAGCCGGCCATCGCGTGTCCTCTCCGGTGCATGGCCGCCTTTGTGGCATGCGGCTTTCGCCCGGAGAAGGCTTGGCTCCGGGCAGGTATGCGCCGCCATCGTCCTTTTCGCGGCGCCGTGCCGGCCAGGCGATTGCAACGGGTGGGTTGGATGCGGTTGATACGTCCACGCGGCGACACATCGGATCAGTCGCAAGGACAGCCATGACGCAACACCGACCGATCTCCCGCCCGCTTGCACCGCCTTCGGGCGGGATCTCCCGCCCGCTTACACCGTCTCCGGGCGACGGGCAGACGCCTGATTGGTCGCCAGGCAGTTGGCGCGACCGGCCGAGGCGACAGATGCCGCGCTATCCCGACGCGGCGGCGCTGGCCGCGGCCGAGTCGCGGCTCGGGGGCTATCCGCCGCTGGTGTTCGCCGGCGAGGCGCGGCGGCTCAAGCGCGGGCTGGCCGCCGCCGCCGAGGGCCGCGCCTTCGTGCTGCAGGGCGGGGATTGCGCCGAGAGCTTCTCCGAGTTCAGCGCCAACATCGTGCGCGACAGCTTTCGCGTGCTGCTGCAGATGGCGGTGGTGCTGACCTTCGGCGCCACCCTGCCGGTGATCAAGATCGGCCGGATGGCCGGGCAGTTCGCCAAGCCGCGCTCGGCCGACGAGGAGACGCAGGACGGGGTGAGCCTGCCGAGCTATCGCGGCGACATCATCAACGGGCCGGCGTTCACCGCCGCCGACCGGGTGCCGGATCCGGCGCGGATGGAGCAGGCGTATTTCCAATCCGCCGGGCGGCTGAACCTGCTGCGCGCCTTCGCCTCGGGCGGCTATGCCGACCTGCACGAGGTGCATCGCTGGAACCTCGACTTCGTCGCCCGCTCGCCGCTCGCTGCGCGCTACCAGGACCTCGCCGGCCGGATCGACGAGACGCTGGGCTTCATGGCGGCGTGCGGCATGAGCAGCGACAACACGACGCACATCCGCGAGACCGAGTTCTACACCAGCCACGAGGCGCTGCTGCTGCCCTACGAGCAGGCGATGACACGCGTCGATTCGACGTCCGGCGACTGGTACGACTGCTCGGCGCACTTCCTCTGGGTCGGCGACCGCACCCGCCAGGCGGACGGCGCCCATGTCGAGTTCCTGCGCGGCGTGCGCAACCCGGTCGGGCTCAAGGTCGGGCCGAGCACAGAGCCCGACGACCTGCTGCGGCTGATCGACATTCTCGACCCCGATGACGAGCCGGGGCGGCTGACGCTGATCAGCCGGATGGGCGCGAGCAAGGTTGCGACCCACCTGCCGCCGCTGCTCGAGGCGGTGCTGCGGCAACGTCGCCGGGTGCTGTGGCTGTGCGATCCGATGCACGGCAACACGGTGGCGACCTCCGAGCCGGGCGCGCCGGTGCTGAAGACGCGGTCGTTCGAGGCAATCCTGGCCGAGATGCGCGGCTTCTTCGACGTGTTCGCTGGGCACGGCCTGCGGCCCGGCGGCGTCCATGTCGAGATGACCGGCCAGCCGGTGACGGAGTGCGTCGGCGGCGCCCACCAGCTGACCGAGATCGACCTCGCGCGGCGCTACGAGACCTTCTGTGATCCGCGCCTGAACGCCGAGCAGTCGCTGGAGATGGCGTTTCTGATCGCCGCGGAGCTGAAGGCGCGGCGCCGTGCGGGGTAGAAGGCCAGGGGCTTTGCCCCTGGACCCCATTAAAGGCGGAGCCTTTGAAATTCATCCGTTATCGGTGTGCGCACGGCCGGTGAGGCGCAGGGACCGAATGGCTTCGCCAGGCAAGAAAGCCCGCGCCTGAACTCCAGTGGACGGGGGTCTCAGGCCTCAGGCCTCAGGCCCCAACGGGTCCGGGGCAGAGCCCTGGCCTTCGACAGCCGGCTAACCGGCGCGCGCGAACCGCTGCAGCGCCCCGGGCTCCAGGCTGACCGAGATCTCGGCCAGCCGATGCGCGGCGTTGATGATCGACTGCAGCGCCTGCACCTGTTCGGCGAGGCTGACCTCGCGCAGCAGGGCGTGAAACTCGTGCTCGAGCGCCGGAACGACATGGGCGCTGCCGATGCTGACCTCGGCGAGCCAGTCCGGCATGCCGTGCGTGATGTCCAGCTGATTGCCGAAAAAATAGAGCAGGCTGCCGTCCAGGTCGTGCACCGGCGAGATAAACAGCAGGTTGTAGAAGGACGAGCCGTCGCGCCGATAGTTGACGATCCACTCGATGCAGCCGCTGCCGGCCTCGAGGCAGGCGCGAATGCGGCGCGGCGAGACGGGATCGGTCTTCGGCCCCTGGAGGAAGCGGCAGTTGCGGCCGACGAGCTCGGCGCCGGAATAGCCGGTCAGGTCGGCGAAAGCCTGGTTGGCCACGACCATGGGGCAGTCCGGCAGGAAGGGATCGCTGAGCACCATCGGTGCGGCACTGTGCGTCATCGCGGTGGTCAGGGCGTCGTGGATGGCACGCGCGGTCATCGCCGACGATCCCCCGTTCTGGTGCGAGGTTAGCCGCGTCGGACGGCGTTGGTCCAGGGTCTCGCGGTCGTCGCTGCGCGCTCCCCTCGGTCGCGGTCGGGATTAGCAGACGGGGTCGATCTGCTCGGACACGTCGCGCACGACCTGGCGGAACATCTCGGTCGTCAGCTTGCGCGTCGAGGTGTTGTAGCGCGACACGTGGTAGCTGTCGGCGAGGATCAGGCCGTCGGGCAGCTGATGCAACTGCCCGTGACGGAAGCGGATGCGGCTTGGCGGGATGCCGCAGGCCTTCAGCACCGCGGCATGCGACAGCACACCCAGGCACAGCACGGCGGCAAGGTTGGGCATCGCCTGCAGCTCGGCGGCGAGGAAGCGGTTGCAGGTCGTGACCTCGACCGGCATCGGCAGGTTGGCCGGCGGCACGCAGCGCACGGCGTTGACGATGCGGCAGCCGGTCAGCTCCAGCCCGTCATCGGCCGCCGCGGCGTAGCGGCCCCGCGCCAAGCCCGCCTCCAGCAGCGTCTCGTAGAGCAGCAACCCGGCATGATCGCCGGTGAACGGCCGGCCGGTGCGGTTGGCGCCCTTGACGCCCGGCGCCATGCCGACGATCAGCAACTGGCTGGCGAACGGACCCCAGCTCGGCACCGGACCGTTGAACCAGTCCGGGTTGGCTTGCCGGTTCTGCTCGCGGTAGCCGACCAGGCGCGGGCAGAGCGGGCAATCATGCGTCGGCGCCTCCACCTTCTCGGCCTCCTGCGCGTCAAGTGGCATGGTTAGCGTCCGTCCAGTAGCGCCGAGAGGGTGTGACCCGAAATGACATCCGTGTGCCTGCCGACAATGCCGCGCTGCGCCGCGCGCCCTGATTAGACCGCACCTGCATTAACAAACCCTTTCGCCGACGGCGCCGAGCTGCGCAAACGTGCAAAAGCGATCACGAGTCGGCAAGCAAGGGGTGTGTCGGAGCAGGGCATGAGGATCCTGGTCGCGATCGGCGCCAACCTGCCCGGGCCCGACGGCGCCCCGCCGCGGCGAGCCTGCGAGCGCGCGGTCGAGCGGTTGGCTCGGCTGCCGGGGCTCAGCCTGCTCGCCGTCTCCTCCTGGCACGTCACCGCGCCGGTGCCGCCCTCCGGCCAGCCGGACTACGTGAACGGGGTGGCGCTGCTGGAGGGCGAGGTCGCGCCGGAGACGCTGCTGGCCATGCTGCAGGCGATCGAGGCCAGCTTCGGGCGGGTGCGCGGCGAGGCGAACGCGGCGCGCACGCTCGACCTCGACATCATCGACATGGGCGGCGTTCTGCGCGACGCGCCCGACCCGATCCTGCCGCACCCACGCGCCCACCTGCGCGGCTTCGTGCTGGCCCCGCTCACCGAGGTCGCGCCGGACTGGGTCAGCGTCCGGTCGGAGTGACGGCGGCGCAGGGCATCGGCCTTGCCTGGCACGCGCCTTGCTCTTATCTTGATCACTCGCTCAATGACCGATCGGATATGGCCGCATGGCGCGCGTTACCGTCGAGGACTGCGTCGAACGCATCCCGAATCGCTTTCAGCTGGTCCTGCTCGCCGCCCAGCGCGCGCGCAATCTCAGCCGCGGCGAGGAGCTGACCATCGACCGCGACAACGACAAGAATCCGGTGGTGGCGCTGCGCGAGATCGCCGACCAGACGATCGGCCTCGACAAGCTGGAGCAGGACCTCATCAAGTCGCTCAGCCGCTCGCCCGAGCCGGAGCCGGCCGACGAGGAGGTGCTCGACCTCATCCCGACCGACCAGAACATCTTCGGCCTGCAGGACGTCTCGGCGGACGAGGAGACAGCGAACATGCCGGTCGAGGAGATGTCCTCCGAGGACATCGAGGCGGCGATTGAGGCCGAGCTCGGCGGCCGGGCACGGCGCTGATTGACGTCAAGCGGACGGGTCTTCTCGCCTGAGGGATCGGCGGCCGCTTTCGGCGCTGCCACAACGTCCGCGCCTGCTCCTCTGCCCATCGTCGTCGAGAACCCGTCGGCGGCCGGCAAGCCGCGTCCGCACATCGTCCGCCAGTTCGAGCTGACCGAGAAGATCCTCGCCTACGATCCGGCCGCCGACACGGACCTGGTCGACGCGGCCTACGTCATGGCCATGCAGGCGCACGGCCCGCAGCGCCGTGAGAACGGCGACCCCTACATCACCCATCCGGTCGCCGTCGCCGACATCCTGGCCGGCTACAAGTTGGACGTGAGCTCGATCGTCACCGCATTGCTGCACGACACGATCGAGGACACGCCGGTCACCGTCGCCGAGATCGAGCGCCGCTTCGGCAAGCAGGTCGCGACGCTGGTTGACGGCGTGACCAAGCTGACCCGGCTGGAGCTGCAATCCGACCGCACCAAGCAGGCGGAGAACTTCCGCAAGCTGGTGCTGGCGATCAGCCGCGACATCCGGGTGCTACTGGTCAAGCTCGCCGACCGGCTGCACAACATGCGCACGCTGAATTTCGTCGCCAAGGCGGAGCGCCGCCAGCGTATTGCCCGCGAAACGATGGACATCTACGCGCCGCTCGCCGAGCGCATCGGCATGGACCGGATCAAGACCGAGCTGCAGAGCCGCGCCTTCGCCGAGCTGGAGCCGGAGGCGAACGCTACCATCCAGGCACGGCTGAACTACCTGCGCGGCCAGGGTGCGGACGTCATCGACGAGGTCGCCGCCGAGCTCATCCGGGTCTGCCGCGATTCCGGCGTCACCGTGAGCGAGG
>CAXUCZ010000039.1:13411-13713 GCA_964249675.1 uncultured Acetobacteraceae bacterium
GAGGTCACCGGACGGGAGAAGTCGCCATTCTCCATCTGGGAGAAGATGCAGCGCCGCAACGTCGCCTTCGAGCAGCTCTCCGACATCATGGCGTTCCGCGTCGTCGTGCCGGACCGCGAGGCCTGCTACGCCGCACTCGGGGCGGTGCACTCCGCCTATCCGGTCATCGCCGGACGCTTCAAGGACTACCTCTCGACGCCGAAGGCGAACGGCTACCAGTCGATCCACACCGGCGTGACGCTGCGCCATCCGCGCAACCAGAAGATCGAGGTGCAGATCCGCACCGCCGAGATGCATGCGAT
>CAXUCZ010000040.1:0-13662 GCA_964249675.1 uncultured Acetobacteraceae bacterium
CGGCATCGCCATCACCCGGTCGACCATTTGGCTGACCGTCTGCGCCTCGATCGGCAGCCCGGTCGCCGGCGAGTAGGGGATGCCGGCGCGCGCCCATAGCAGGCGCATGTAGTCGTGGATCTCGGTCACCGTGCCGACGGTGGAGCGCGGGTTGCGGCTGGTGGTCTTCTGCTCGATCGAGATGGCGGGCGACAGGCCCTCGATGCTGTCGACGTCCGGCTTGCCCATCAGCTCGAGGAACTGCCGCGCATAGGCCGACAGGCTCTCGACATAGCGCCGCTGCCCCTCGGCATAGATCGTGTCGAAGGCGAGCGAGGACTTGCCCGAGCCCGACAGGCCGGTAATGACGGTCAGGCTGTCGCGCGGAATGGCGACGTCGATGTTCTTGAGGTTGTGCTCACGGGCGCCGCGTACGGTGATGTTTCCTGCCATGCGGCTAGCATAGAGGGCAGGGGTGGGAAGGCGAGGGCGTTGCCCTGAAAGAAAGGCCAGAGGCTCTGCCTCTGGACTCCGCTGGGGCCCGAGGCCCCAGACCCCGTTTACGAGTGGGATGACGCTCTCGTCGTGCTAGCAATCCCTCTGAGGTGACGCCTCGCCGAAGGGGCTTTTGCAATCTTGCCTATAGGCAAGATTTCTATAACCCATTGATAAGAAATATTAAAAATAATACGACTGGGGCAAGCGCCTATCCGTCACCCGGTCGCCGGATGGAAAATCTTGCGGTATTTCGCCTAAATCTTGCGGTATTTCGCCTATTAGGTCTGCAGCTTTGTCAAAGATGCTGATCCCGATCGCCCTTATGGATGCGGGTCTGGGGGCGCCGCCCCCAGCAGGTCCAGGGCAGAGCCCTGGCCTTCCTGACCGACCCGGCTATGCACGACCGCGACGCCGTCCGCAGCCACTCGGTGCCACTCCGGCAGGCGGTCCAGCACCGTGACCAGCGGCGACTCGGGCGGCAGGATCGTCCAGGCGATGCCGTTGGTGTCAGCGAAGCGCTCGAACGCGGCGGGGGTCATTGCCAAGACTGCGCCGTAGCGGATGAGCGCGGCGTCGCCGTAGAGGTCGGCCCGGCTGTCGATGAACGGCCGGATGCCGGCGAAGATGAGGTAGCCGCCGAAGCCGTAGGCGTTGAACACCGGTCTGCGGGCGAGCGCCGGCGGAACCTGGCGGAGGGCGGCGATCGGCGACACGGCGTCGTCGTGGCGCCGCACCGGCTCGGCCACGCGGAGCGCCGTCAGCAACAGCAGCGCCACGCCGCCGCCGAGCCAGGCGGGCGCCGTCCGAGTCGCGGCCGGCCGGCCGGCGAAGCCGAACGCCTCGCCGAACGGCTCCCCCAGCACCAGCGCGCCGACCACGCCGGCCAGCATCTGATGGCGGGCGTGCTGCAGCGCCATGTGCAGCAGCCCGAGCAGCAGCACGAGCCGAACGCCGCTTAGCCGCAGTCCGCGCCACCAGGCGACGCCGACCACCACAAACAGCGCCAGTTCGACACCCTGCAGCGTCGCAAAGCTGGTCGGCTGCCACTCGCCGATGCCGCCGAGCTGCTGCAGACGCATCAACCGCAGCGGCAAAGCGAGCCCGCGCCAGCCGTACGGCGTCAGCAGCGCGGCGACCAGCGCTCCGGCCAGGAACAGCCCCCAGCCGCGCGCCGCTGCCCGGCCGTCCATCATCGCCTCAAGCCCGAACGGCAGCACCAGCGCCAGGCCGAAGACGAAGCTGCCATGCAGGTTGGCCCACAGCGCCATCACTGCCAGCAGCATCGGCGCCGGCGGCCGATCATCTCGCCGCGCCGCCAGCAGCCCTGCCGTCCAAACCTCCAGCGCGAGCAGCGCCAGCAGATGCGGCCGCGCCAGCAGGCTGCCGCTCACGCAGGAGGCGGCGAGCACCAGCAGAACCGCCGCCGGCAGCGCCGCCGCCCGCGCCTGCAGGTCGCGCGCAAGCAGGCCGAACGTCGCCGCCGTCGCCGCGCCGTAGAGCACGACGATGCCGTTCCACCGGCCGGCGCGATAGGCGAGCGCCATCAGCGCCTCGGAGAGCCATTCCACCGGCACCCACGGCGCGCCGGCGACGCTGCCGGAGAACGGGTCGGCGTTCGGCACCCCGTGCTGCAGGATCCAGGCGCCAGCGGCGATGTGCCAGTAGGTGTCGCCATCGTTCAGCACCTGCGGAGCGAACAGCACGACGGTGTAGCCGAAGAGGGCAGCGGCCAGGCAGAGCGGGTTGCGGGAGGGCGACACCAGGCGAAGCCTGCAGCTGCAACCTGAAGTAAGCAAGGCAAGGGGCTTTGCCCTTGATCCCATTAAAGCCGAAGCCTCTGAAATCCATTCCTGAGAGGGACGAGGGTGCAGCGGCGGCGATTTTGGCGCCGCGTGTCTCGGTGCTATAGTGCGCGGATTCGAAGCTGGGGATTGAGACGATGGCGGGCAGCGTCAACAAGGTGATTCTGGTCGGCAATCTCGGCAAGGATCCGGAGGTGAGGAACCTGCCTTCCGGGTCCAAGATCGTGACCCTGACGGTCGCGACCTCAGAAAGCTGGAACGACAAGGCGACCAACGAGCGCAAGGAGAAGACCGAGTGGCACAAGGTCGTCATCTTCAACGAGCGCGTCGGCGACATCGCTGAGCGCTTCCTCAAGAAGGGCCGCAAGGTCTACGTCGAGGGCGCGCTGCAGACGCGCAAGTGGACCGACCAGTCCGGCGTCGAGAAGTATACCACCGAGGTCGTCATCGAGCGCTTCCGTGGCGACCTGACGCTGATCGACAGCAATCGCGGCGGCGAGGACAGCGAAGGCGGCGGCTACTCCGGCGGCTTCCAGCCGCGCGACAAGGCGCCGGCCGCCCGCGCGCCGGCCGGCGGCCGCGCCCAGCCGAGCTGGGAGCCGCCCTCCGGCAGTGACCTGGACGACGAAATCCCCTTCTGAATGCTGAAAGATCGGCTTCCAAAGGCCGACGGCCTTTGGTGGGTCCAGGGCAATGCCCAGGCCTGCCTTACAGTCCTGGCCTTCCTTAAGGCCTCAACATGAGCGACATCACCGCCCCGCCGCCACCCGGCGAGGATCCGCCCGATCAACTGCCGGTCAACGTCGAAGACGAGATGCGCCGGTCGTATCTTGACTACGCGATGTCGGTCATCGTCAGCCGGGCGCTGCCCGACGCGCGCGACGGCCTGAAGCCGGTGCACCGCCGCATCCTCTACGGCATGCACGAGGCCGGCTACACGCCCGACAAGGCTTACCGCAAGTCGGCCCAGACGGTCGGCGTGGTGATGGGCAAGTATCATCCGCACGGCGACGCCTCGATCTACGACGCGCTGGTGCGCATGGCGCAGACCTTCTCAACCCGCCTGCCGCTGATCGACGGGCAGGGCAATTTCGGCTCCGTCGACGGCGACCCGCCGGCGGCGATGCGCTACACCGAGAGCCGGCTCACCCGCGCGGCGATGTCGATGCTGGCCGACATCGACCGCGACACCGTCGACTTCTCGCCCAACTACGACGAGAGCGAGCACGAGCCGCGGGTGCTGCCGGCGGCCTTCCCGAACCTGCTGATCAACGGCTCGGCCGGCATCGCCGTCGGCATGGCGACCAACATCCCGCCGCATAACCCGTCGGAGATCATCGACGCGACGCTGGCCTTGCTCGCCGAGCCGGAGACGACGCTCGAGCAGCTGATGGAGATCGTGCCGGGTCCGGACTTCCCGACCGGCGGCATCATCCTCGGCCGCTCCGGCATCCGGGCCGCGTTCGAGACCGGCCGCGGAGCGGTGCCGGTGCGCGCGCGCGCCGGCATTGAGGAGATCCGCCGCGAGCGGCGCGCGATCGTCGTCACCGAGATCCCGTTCCAGGTCAACAAGTCGACGCTGCTGGAGCGCATCGCCGAGCTGGTGCGCGCCAAGACGGTCGAGGGCATCTCCGACCTGCGCGACGAGAGCGACCGCTCCGGCATGCGCATCGTCATCGAACTGAAGCGCGACGCCACCGGCGAGGTGGTGCTGAACCAGCTCTACCGCTTCACCCAGCTGCAGACCTCGTTCGGCGTCAATATGCTCGCGCTCGACGGCGGCCGACCGCGATTGCTCGGCCTGCGCGAGGCGCTGCAGGCGTTCATCGCCTTCCGCGAGGAGGTGGTGCTACGCCGCTCCCGCTTTGACCTCGCGAAGGCGCGCGACCGGGCGCACCTGCTCGTCGGCCTCGCCATTGCGGTGGCCAACATCGACGAGGTGATCCGCACCATCCGCGCGAGCCCTGACGCCGCGCAGGCGCGAGCTGCCCTGATGGCGCGCGACTGGGCGGCGGGCGACGTGCTCGACCTGCTGGCGCTGATCGACGATGCCGGCAACGCCGTCGAGAGTGAGGCGGAGGGCCAGCCGGCCAGCCGCACCATTCGGCTCACCGAGGCGCAGGCGCGTGGCATTCTTGAGCTGCGGCTGCAGCGGCTCACCGGACTCGAGCGCGAGAAGATCCAGGCCGAGCTCGCCGAGGTCGCCGGCAAGATCCGCGAGCTGCTCGACGTCATCGGCAGCCGCATCCGCCGGGTCGAGGTGATCGTCGCCGAGCTGCGCCAGATCCGCACCGAGATCGGCAGTCCGCGACTGACCGAAGTGGTGGACTACGCCGCCGACCAGGACGACGAAAGCCTGATCGAGCCGGGCCAGATGGTGGTGACGATCACCCGCGACGGCTTCATCAAGCGCACCCCGCTCGAGGTTTTCCGCGCCCAGCATCGTGGCGGCCGCGGCCGCACCGCCGCCGGCACCCGCGGCGACGACATCGTCACCCGCTCGTTCAACGCCCACACGCACCAGTTCGTGCTGTTCTTCTCCTCCGGCGGCAAGGCTTTTCGCGAGAAGGTCTGGCGCCTGCCCGAGGCCAGCCCGACCGCCAAGGGCCGGGCGCTGGTGAACATGCTGCCCGAGCTCGGCGGCGACGGCATCACCACGGTGCTGCCGCTGCCGCTCGACGAGTCACTGTGGGAAAACCTGCATCTGGTGTTCGCGACCGCGAGCGGCGGCGTGCGGCGCAACCGGCTATCGGATTTCCGCAACGTCCGCTCGTCCGGCCTGATCGCGATGAAGCTCGACGAGGGCGACCGGCTGATCGGCGTCGCCACCTGCCGGGAGGGCGACGACGTCATGCTGGCGACCCGTCTCGGCCGCTGCATCCGCTTCCAGATCACCGACGACACGCTGCGCGTCTTCGCCGGCCGCGAGAGCGCCGGCGTGCGCGGCATCCGGCTGATCGAGGATGCGGGCCTGCGCGACGAGGTCAACAGCCTCTCGGTGCTGCGCCACGTCCAGGCAAGCGTCGGCGAGCGAGCCGCCTTCCTGCGCGCCATGGCGGTGCGCCGCCGCGCCCCAGGGCTTGAGGACGAGGCCGCCGAGGTCGCCGCCGAGGCGGACGGGCTCGAAGCTAATGCCGACGACGAGGCGATCGAGGAGGCGGCGCTCTCGGCCGAGCGCATCGCCCATCTTGAAGACAGCGAGGAGGTGCTGCTCACCGTCACCGACGGCGGCTTCGGCAAGCGCTCCTCCGCCTACGACTACCGCGTCACCGGCCGCGGCGGGCAGGGCATCGTCAACATCCTGCTTGCTGCCCGGCGTAACGGCGCCGCCGTCGTGGCCACCCTGCCGGTGCGGCGCGGCGACGACGTCATGCTGGTCACCGACGCCGGCCGCCTCATCCGCGTGCCGGCCGACCAGGTGCGCATTACCGCGCGCCAGACGATGGGCGTGACCCTGTTCCGGCTCGGCGAGCGCGAGCGCGTCACCAGCGTGTTTCCGGTCATCGAGGCAGCGGGCGAGGGCGAGGGGGCTGCCGGCGAGCCTGCGCCCGGCAGCATCCCGCCCGGTCAGGGCGTGGCCGACACCGCCGACAGCGACGGCCCGGACGGCATCACAGACGATTTTGGCGATGATGCCGGCGACGAGCCCGGGCCAGACGGCGCGCTCGATGCCTGACAAGCGCGTCGGCGTCTATCCGGGCACGTTCGACCCGGTCACCAACGGCCATGTCGACATCATCGGCCGCGCCGCCCGACTGCTCGACCGGCTGGTCGTCGGCGTTGCGCTGAACGCCGGCAAGGGACCGCTGTTCGGCGCCGAGGAGCGTGCAGAGCTGGTTCGCGACGCGGTCGCTCCCATCGCCGAGCGCACCGGTTGCGTCATCGAGGTCACTCATTTTGCAACGCTGCTGATCGAGTTCGCTCGCGTTCACCGCGCCGGCATGATCATCCGCGGCCTCAGGGCGGTTTCGGACTTCGACTACGAGTTCCAGATGGCGGGAATGAACTACCGCCTGGATCCCGAGGTCGAGACGGTGTTCCTGATGGCGTCCGAAACCCACCAGTTCATCTCCTCGCGCTTCGTCAAGGAGATCGCGCGGCTCGGCGGCGATATTTCCTCCTTCGTTCCCGCGTTGGCGCTGCACAGGACGTTGGCGTCGCTGAAGGCGACCTAGCGCCGCCGCCGCCGCCGCCCTGGCGGCTCTTTCGTAATGCAGGATGCCCTTGACCGGGCGGCGTTTGCATGGCGAAAGGGCGCCGGCCCGCGGCTCTGCGGTGCGCGACCACGAAGGGTGGGACATGCTGCGCCGGACCTTGCTTGCAACACTCGTGACGATTGGAACCCTGATGTCGGCCACCGCCGAGGCGCAAGCCCCCACCGACGCCGCCAACACCGTCAATCTTGATCTCAAGGGGGGCCGGGTCGTGATCCGCCTGCGGCCGGACCTCGCCCCCAAGCACGTCGCCCGGGTCAAGGAACTCATGGCCGAGCACTTCTACGACGGCACGCCGTTCCACCGCGTGATCGAGGGCTTCATGGCGCAGGGCGGCGACCCGACCGGCACCGGCAGCGGCGGCTCCAAGCTGCCCGATCTGCCCGCAGAGTTCACCGACAGCGTGCATTTCCTGCGCGGCACGGTGGGCGCCGCCCGCACGTCCGACCCGAACAGCGCCAATTCGCAGTTCTTCATCATGTTCGCGCCGGCGCCCTCGCTCGATGGCCAGTATACGATTTGGGGCCAGGTCGTCTCCGGCATGCAGTATGTCGACGCGATCAAGCGCGGCAGCGGTGGCGGCGGGACGGTGCAAGATCCTGATCGCATCATACATATGAGCCTGGCGTCCAGCGCTCAGTGATGATGCTGCCCGGGCCCTGCTTGGGTTCGAGCGTGGTGGTGAGAGCCTGTAGCTCAGTCGGTAGAGCACGTGACTTTTAATCATGGGGTCGTGGGTTCGAGCCCCACCGGGCTCACCATGCTTCGACCACGCAGGTAACCCGATACTAGCCATGTGCAGGGCACATAGGCGTATCCACGCTGCGCAGCCGTTCATCATCCTAAATAGCTTTCCCGAGAGCGCTTAATCGCGCTTTAACAAGGGCGCATTGCGGATGACCACTCGTGCTCGATAACCTGCTCGCTGATCGTCTTGGCCAGTCGTCGGTCGACGCGTCGCTGGATGGCGTGGCGGTGCTGCGTCAGGCCATCGGCGAGCTGTTCGCCGGTCGGCTTGCCATCGTCTCGTCCTTTGGCGCCGAGTCGGCGGTGCTGCTGGCGCTCGTCGCCGACATCGATCGCGCGACGCCGGTGCTGTTCATCGAAACGCGGCAGCACTTCGCCGAGACGCTGGCTTATCGCCGCCGACTGACCGCCGCGCTGGGCCTGACGGATGTGCGCGACGTGGCGGCGCTGGACGCCGAGTTGCGGGAGGCGGATCCGTCCGGCGAGTTGTGGCATTACGACCCTGACGCATGCTGCGCTTTGCGCAAGGTCACGCCGCTTGATCGGGCGCTGCGTCCGTTCGAAGCCTGGGTGACCGGGCGCAAGCGGCACCAATCGGCGACCCGAGCGACGCTGCCGTTTCTCGAGGCCGCTGGCGGCAAGGTAAAGATCAACCCGCTGGCGGACTGGACCGGCGAGCGGATCCAGGCCGAGATGCAACGTCGCGACCTGCCGCGGCACCCGCTGGCCGAGGCCGGCTATCCGTCCATCGGCTGCGCCACCTGCACCCGCGCCGTCGCGGTCGGCGAAGACCGGCGCAGCGGCCGCTGGTCGGGCATCAGCAAGTCGGAATGTGGCATCCACCTCCCGGGCTGACTGATCGATCGAGGTCCAAGGGCCGAGAGGCCCTGATTGGTCTGGGCCGGGACCGACTGTGTTCGGGACCAGCCGATTGACTAGCCCGTCGACCCGACTACGCCGACTAGCCGTCCGCACCGGCGAGTTCAGCGAGGGCGAGCGCGTGGTCGCCGAGGAATGCGCCATCGCGTTCAGCTATAACCGTCTCTCGCACGCGGTCATGATGGCGACGCCGGACGACCTGGCGGACCTGGCGCTCGGCTTCAGCCTCAACGAGGGCATTCTCGACCAGGTCGATCAATTGCGGGCGTTTGACGTCATCGCGCCGCCTGGCGAGGATGCCGGGCTCGAGTTGCGGATGTGGATTGACGAGGCCAGGATGGGTCAGCTGGAGAAGCGCCGCCGCCGGATCGCGGGCCCGACGGGATGCGGGCTGTGCGGGTTGGAGAGCCTGTCGGACGCGGTGCGCCCGCCGAGCGTGGTGCCCGAGGGATCGAGCTTCACCACGACCCAGATCAGCGAGGCCGCAGCCTCGCTGGCGCCGGCGCAACGGCTCAATCATGCCACCAGGGCGGTGCACGCCGCGGGCTTCTGGACCCCGGACGCCGGGCTCGTCGCCGTGCGGGAGGATGTCGGGCGCCACAACGCGCTGGACAAGCTGACCGGCGCCTTGGCCAAGCAGGCAACCGCCATTGATCACGGCGTGCTGGTCATGACCAGCCGTTTATCCGTCGAGCTGGTCCAGAAGGCGGCGCGCATGGGAGCGCCGGTCCTGGCTGCGGTTTCGGCGCCGACGGCATTGGCGGTACGGGTGGCTGAGCGGGCCGGCATGACCCTGATCGGCATCGCACGGGATGACGGCTACGAGGTGTTCACCGGCGCGCGGCGGATCCGCGACGCGCCGGCAGCCTAGCCGCTGCCGCTGCTGTCGGCCGAGATCTCGATCGGCACGGTGATCGTGATCGCCGTCGTCGGCATGTGGCCGCGGAACGGATAGACCGTTGCCCGCACGGCGGCGAGCGCCGCCTTGTCGATCAGGCCGTTGCCGCTCGAGCGCAGCACCGTCGCCGATGTCACCGCGCCGCTCGGCTGAACGACTGCCTGGATCACCGCGGTGCCGCTGGCATTGATCGCCTGCAGCTGCGGGCTGATCTCGACGTGGCTTTGGATGGCGTTGTGCAGGCCGGCGCGATAGGGGCCGATGCCGGAGTTATCCTGCACCGGCGCTGCCGGCGGCGGATGCGGAACCGGCGGCGCAGTTGAGGTGACCTCCGGCGGCGGCGTCTCGACGGGCGGCGCGGTGCGGCTGATGTGCTTCGGCTTGACCGGCGGCGGCTTAGGTGCCGCGATGTGACTCGGCGGTGCGTAGTCGGGAACCTTGAACGCGAGCGGCGGCGGCGGCGGCGGCTGCACCTCGGGCACCGGCGGCGGCGGCACCGGCGGCGGCGGCACGCTCTGCAGCGGCGTCGGCGGCGGCAGCGTCACCATCTTGACCTGCATCGGCGGCGGTGGCGGCGGCGGCGATTGCTCGCCGACGAACGTCAGCATCGCCGCCAGGATCAGCGCGACGATCAGGATCGACGCGCCGGTGGCGCGCGTCATGCCGATTTCGTTCGGCTCCCAGCCGTGGGGAGACGGATTGCCTGGGGATGGAAGTGTCGACACGCTCATCGTCGTTCAGCAGCTCCACACCCGGTTCACGCCAAGCCCGCCACGCCGCTTCTATGACCGCACTGCAGCACTGACGCAACACTTGTGCCGGCCGCAACGTCACGGCGCCGGCGCTGGCGCCGCAAAGGCGGCTGCGAAGTCGTGACAGCCATCCGCGTTCGGCGTCGAGACGCAGAAACGCGCCGCATCGGCGCCGCAGAGACGCGCGCCGTCGGTGTAGTTCATCGCCAGGACGTCGCGCGCGACCGGCAGGTCGGTGTCGTGATGGACCATGTCGTAGTGGATGGCCTCCATCGTGCTCTTCCATTGCGTCAGCTGGTCGGTGCAGGCCCGGCTTGTCACCGCCCTCCTGTTGGATTGCAGCACGTTGACCGCGGCCTTCAGCGTCTCGAGTTGCGGCTGCGCGTTGTCCAGGTCGTCTGCCGAGGCGGATCCAACCGCATGCAGGCAGACGAGCAGGGTGGCGGTGATCAGGTTGCGGCGGAGCATAGCCGGCACTGTGCCACCGCGTGGCCGCGGAGCGAAGGCCGGTCCGCTCATGCCGCAAGCCCCAGCGACTGCAGTTCGAACAGCCGACGGTAGGTGCCTTGCGCTTGCGCGATCAGCCCGGCATGGCTGCCAGCTTCGACGATGCGGCCGTGATCGAAGACGATGATGCGGTCCAGGCTGCGGACCGTGCTCAGCCGGTGCGCGATCACCAGTGCGGTGCGGCCGGCCATCAGGCGATCCATCGCCTGCTGGATTTCCGCCTCGCTCTCGCTGTCGAGCGCCGCCGTCGCCTCGTCGAAGACCAGGATCGGCGCGTCGGCCAGCAGGGCGCGGGCGATCGCCACCCGCTGGCGCTCGCCGCCCGAGAGCTTGACGCCGCGCTCGCCGACCAGCGTGCGGTAGCCGTTCGGCAGCGCCTCGATGAAGCCGGCCGCGTTGGCGAGCGCGGCGACGCGGCGAATCTCGGCCATCGTGGCGCCGGGGCGGGCGTAGCCGATGTTCTCCGCCAGCGACCGATGGAACAGCACCGGCTCCTGCGGCACCAGCGCCACCTGCGAGCGCAGCGAGCGCTGGGTGACGCTCGCGATGTCCTGACCGTCGATCAGGATGCGGCCGCCATCGACGTCGTGCAGCCGCTGCAGAAGCTTGACGAAGGTGCTCTTCCCGGAGCCGGAATGGCCCACCAGCCCGATCCGCTCGCCAGCGGCGACAACGAGGTTAAGGCCGTCGAACAGCGGCACGGACGTCTCGCCATGGGTGAAGCGGACGGCGTCGAAGGCAATGCGGCCGCCCTCGACCACTAGCGGCGCAGCGTCCGGCGCATCCAGGATTCCGAGCGGCTCGCGGCTCATCTGCACCAGCTCGTCCATGTCGTTGACCGAGCGCTGCAGGTTGCGCACGTGCTGGCCGATGCTCTGCAGGTAGCCCTGGATCACAAAGAACATCGCCAGCACCGCGGCGACGTCCCCGGGCGTCGCCCGTCCAACCCACCACAGCCAGATGCCGGCGCCGATGATCGCCAGCCGCAGGCCGAGTAGGGCGACGTTCTGCAGGGTGAAGTTGAGCGTGTCGTTGCGCCAGGTGCGCCGGGTGCGGCGCTGCCATTTGGCGACGACGCGTCCGAGGCGGTCATCCTCGCTGACCTCGGCGCCGAACGACTTGACCACCGCGTTGCAGGTGATCGCGTCCGAAATGGCGCCGGTCAGCCGCGTGTCCCACAGGTTCGACAGGCGGGCGGCGATCGAGACCCAGGCGGTCATGCCGACCGCCAGCGTGACGTAGACCGTCGCACCGCTCAGCACGACGACGCCCATCAGCGGCCAGCGCGAGCCGAGCAGCGCCGAGGCGCCGAGCAGGGCCACCAGCGCCGGCACCATGGCGAAGATCACCGTGTCGTTCAGCAGGTCGAGCGCCGACGTGCCGCGCGTCACCTGCCGCACCGTCGAGCCGGCGAAGGTGGAGGCATGCCAGCTGGTGGAGAACCGCTGCACCCGCCAGAACGCCTCCACGGTGACGTCGTGCATCATCCGCAGGGTGATGCGGATGATGCCGAGGATCACCAGGCCGCGTAGCACGACGAGGCCCACGCCCAGGCCGGCGATGACGGCGAGCAGCATCGCCGCGCGATGCCCGGCGGCGGCGTGCGGCAGGCCGGCCTCGTTGGCGACCGTATCGATCAGGCGGCCGGCATAGATCGGCATCGCGACGTCGAGCAGGGTGGCGCCGGTAGCGCAGGCGAGCGTCGCCAGCACGAAGCCGGGCTGGCGACGCCAATGCGCGAACAGGAACTGGAACACGTTGCGGAGCGACCGCTTGGTTAGAACTTTTGCCATCGTACGTTCGAAACGCCGCCGGTGGCGAGCGTTCGTCCTCAAATCGGGAAGCTGGGACCGGGCGCCGCACGAAGGCGGCGAAGGCTAGCCTTGACGCTTGATTGACGTCAGGCCTGCGCTGGGAAAGAGCGCGTTTGTCATGATGTGCATGAAGCTCTCTCCCTGGGTCCAGAGTGGTGGTGCGCGTGTCTAGCGAGGCGGAGGATCACCGCGCAAGCTTTTTTGCGGTGCCGACGGAAGGCAAGGGCTCTGCCCTGGACCCGCTGGGGCTCGAGACCCCAGACTCCCATCCTCGACCGGCACCATCCTCGTCACCAAGCATGAACTCGAGATGGAATTTAAGGGCTTTGCCTTTAATCGGGTCCAGGGGCGACGCCCCTGGCCTTCCTTTTCAGCGTATTAGATCAACGCGCTGAGCGCCTCCGCCATCGTCTCGATCACGGCGGGCCAGTTGCCGAGCTGGGGCTGACGCCACAGCCGAGCCGTCTCGTACCAAGGCGATTTCTCGCCGACGAGCAGCCAGCGCCAGTCCGGCCGGCGCGAAAGCATCAGCCAGCAGGGCTGGCCCATCGCGCAGGCAAGATGCGTCGTGCCGGTCTCGACGCCGATCAGAAGGTCGAGGTTGGCCAGGATGGCCGCGGTCTCGCCGAAATCGGCGAGGCTCGGCGCCAGGTCGATCAGGTCAGGCCGCCGAGCGACGAGGCTCGCCGTCTCGTCGGCGCGGGCGCCGTGCTGGAGCGAGACGAGAGCCAGGTTCGGCATGGCTAACAGCGCCGCCAGCAGTGCGGCTGCCTGGCCTTGCGGCAGCGAGCGGGCGGGGTCCTGGTCGTTGCGTGGGTCGCCACCCCACACGAGCCCGACGCGCATCCGTCCCACCCTCGGCTGCATCTGCTCGAGCTTGGACGCCCAATGCGCGCGCCGCGCAGGGTCGGCCGATAGGTGGCCGCTGGTCAGCGGGATCGTCTCGAGGGTGGTCGAGAAGCGCAGCGGCAGCAGCTTGTCCTCGGTCCAGAGATCGTAGGGTGGCCGCGCCTTGGCGGCGCGGTCGACGACCTGCGACACGCCGGGGACACGGCGCAGCACCGGGATTGCGGCGGCCTGCGCCGCAAGGATGACGGTGGCGCCCGCCGCGGCCAGGTTCGGCAGGTAGCGCGAGAACTGAAAGGCGTCGCCGAAGCCGTCGCAGCACACGACGAGCAGGGTGCGCCCACGCAGCGCCTGACCGGTCCATTCGCGGCTCGCCTCGCCGAGTGCGGGCGAGAGGGCGCGGGTCGCGATCCAGTGCGGCCAGCCCTCGGCATAGCGCCCTGACAGCAGCAGCGCCGAGCCGAGGGCCCCCCGGTGATAGAGGTTGTCTGGCTCGCGGGCGACGGCTGCTCGAAGCGCGGCCACGGCCTCGTCGGCGCGCAGCGTGTCGAGCAGGACGCGCGAGAGCAATCCCAAGGCGGTCGTGAGCTCCGGGTCAACGGCGAGGGCGGCACGAATGTAGGCCTCCGCCTCCTCCGACCGCTGGGCGCGCAACAGGTCGCCGCCGAACATCATGTGCATCCGGGCCAGATCGCGCAGGCGCATTGCGACGGCAGGGGGCAGAAC
>CAXUCZ010000041.1:0-13609 GCA_964249675.1 uncultured Acetobacteraceae bacterium
CGGGAAGCCGCAGGTGGGCGGGGTTGTCTGCCCGGACGGCAAGGGGCTGGTCGGGGGCAGGGGGGGGCGGGTTGTGAATCTCGGCAACGGCACCGGCCATCCGAGCTACGTGATGAGCGCGAGCTTCTCCAACCAGGTGCTGGCGCAGCTCGAGATCTGGCAGGCCAAGCCCGGCCAGTACGAGAAAAAAGTCTACACGCTGCCCAAGCACCTCGACGAGAAGGTCGCCGAGCTGCATCTCGCCAAGGTCGGCGCCAAGCTGACCAAGCTCACGCCGAAGCAGGCTGAGTACATCGGCACCAACGCGAGCGGGCCGTTCAAGCACGAGCTTTATCGCTACTAGTCGCGCCGCCTGATTGGTCGTTTCGGAAGAGCTTTGCCTCTCGACTCGGCTCAGCTCCCAGGCTCCATCAGCTCGGTTCGTCGCCGACCTGGCGAGGGAATGAATGACGACGGGATTTCAGGCTCCGCCTTTGACAGGGTCCAGGGGCAAAGCACCTGGCCTTCCTTGGAACCTTGACGCCCTCTAGAAGGGCAGCAGGGGATCGTCGAGGAGAGCCGTGATGGACGTCGTCATTGGCATTGACGTCGGCAGTGGAAGCGCTCGTGCCGGCGTGTTCACGCTTGAGGGCGCGATGCTTGGCACGGCGAGCCAGGCGATCCGTTCGTGGCGTCCGCAGCCCGGATTTGTCCAGCAATCCTCCACCGACATCTGGCAGGCGGTGTGCCGCTGTGTGCGGGACGCGCTGTCCGCTGCCGGTGAGGTCGACACGATCCGCGGCATCGGCATGGACGCGACCTGCTCGCTGGTCGTGCTCGATGCCGGCGGGGCGCCGGTCAGCGTCGATCCGGAGGGTGCGGCCGAGCAGGACGTCATCGTCTGGATGGACCATCGCGCCGGGCGTGAGGCCGACGCGATCAATGCCGGCGAGCACGAGGTGCTGCGCTATGTCGGCGGCCGGATCTCGCTGGAGATGGAGACGCCCAAGCTGCTCTGGCTGGCCCGCCACCGGCCGCAAGTCTGGCAGGATGCGGGACTGTTCCTGGACCTGCCGGACTTCCTCACCTGGCGCGCGACCGGGGCTGCGACGCGGTCGCTCTGCTCCACCGTCTGCAAGTGGACGTATCTCGGCCATGAGCAGCGTTGGGACGACGCCTACTTCCGCAGCATCGGCCTGGGGGACCTGGTCGACGAGGGCTATCGCCGGATCGGCACCGAGATCCTGCCGCTCGGCAGCAGCGTCGGAGGCTTGTCGGCAGAGGCCGCGGCAGCGTTCGGCGTGCCGGCCGGCATCCCGGTCGGCACCTCGGCGATCGACGCGCATGCCGGCGGCATCGGCATCATCGGCGCCGCGGTCGGCGAGGACGCGCCGGCCCTGGAGCGCCGCCTGGCGCTGATCGGCGGCACCTCGACCTGCCACATGGCGATCTCGTCGGGTCCGCGCTTCGTGCCTGGCGTCTGGGGGCCCTACTACTCGGCGATGCTGCCGGGCCTGTGGCTGAACGAGGCGGGCCAATCGGCGACCGGCAGCCTGATCGACCATATCGTCCAGACCCACGTCGCCTACCCGGCGCTGCGTGACGCCGCGGCAGCCCGCGGCGAGACGATCTACCAGGCGCTCAACGAGCGCCTTGAGCAGATGGCCGCCGCTGCCGGCAAGCCGCCGGCGATGCTGACGCGCGACCTGCACGTCATGCCCGACTTCCACGGCAACCGCTCGCCGCGCGCCGACGCGAGCCTGCTCGGCATGATCTCCGGGCTGCGTCTGGAGAGCGGCCCGGACGACCTGGCCATGCTCTACCTCGCGACGATCCAGGCGATCGCCTACGGCACCCGCCACATCATCGAGACCTTGAACGCCGAGGGCTACGCGATCGACACCATCCTGGTGGCCGGCGGCGGCAGCAAGAACCCTTTGTTCCTGCGCGAGCATGCGGATGCCTGCGCCTGCACGATCGTGCTGCCGCAGGAGCCCGAAGCGGTGCTGCTTGGCGCCGCCGTGCTCGGCGCCGTCGCGGGCGACGCTTACGCGGACATCCCAGGCGCGATGGCGGCGATGAGCCGGGCCGGTATGCAGATCCCGCCGCAGGACGGTCCGGTGCGGGACTACCATGATGCGAAATATGCGGTCGTGCAGCGCATGTATGCCGACCAACTCGCCTATCGGGCGCTTATGGAGCGCTCTGTGCCGTAGGTGGCCGCCGAGCGCAGGTCATTCTCGCGGCAAGGATTTGGACCGGTTTGCCGGCGTTCCGACCTGCACGATTGGAATACCCGTGCGCCCCTCGCGACGGTGTGGCGTCAGCACCGCCATCCAGCCGGGCGCGAGCGGCTGCATCCTCGGCCGGTGGCCTGGCGGCGGCGCACCGAAGAAGCGTCGGTACAGCAGAAAGAGAACCTCAAGCGCCAGCACCACCGAGACGAACAGGAAGAGCAGCGGCGTTCCCTGGCTCATGAAGCCGCCGCCCAGCACGGGACCCAGCACGGTGCCGGCGGCGTAGGTCAGCAGCAGCTCGCTGGCGGTTTCGGTGACGGGGCGGCCATGCGTGCGGTCGTTCACGCAGGCGATGCAGAGCCCGTAGAGCGGAAAGGCGAACACGCCGAACAGGCCGAAGCCGACGATCAGGCTCGGCGCCAGGAGCAGGCGCGCGGTCATCAGCAGGAGCACGCTTAGGGCGACCGTGCAGGTGCACAGGATCATCAGCAGCGTGCGGCGATCCATATGGTCCGACAATCGGCCGGCCGGATAGTAGGACACCGCCCCGCCCAGCACCGAGACGCCGATCATGATTGCGGTGTCGTGCGGCGAGAGGCCCAAGCCCAGGCCGAACGCAGGCGCCAGGCCGCCGATGGCGCCGTTCACCAGTCCGACCGCGAAGCACCCCGAGACGCCCGAGGGAGATATTCTGTAGAGCTCCGCCAGGTGGATGGAGAATGGCGGCGTCGGCGCCGGCGTGGGCGAGCGGGTCAGGGCGACCGGCACGATCGACAGCACGATCGCGACGACGATCAGGAAGAACGGCAGCTCGGCGCGGGTGTCGAGCGCGGTCAGGCTCAACGTCCCGATCAGGGAAGCGAGCAGGTTCACGGTCATGTAGGACGCGAAGATGCTGCCGCGGCTGCTGCCGGTGGCTCGCTCGTTCAGCCAGCTTTCGATGATGAGCGACAGGCCGCCGAAGCAGAAGCCGATGACGCCGCGCAGCAGCATCCACTCCGCGAAGCCCTGCATCGGCAGCAGCAGCAATGCCATGGAGCCGCTGACCGCCGCCAGCGCGGAGAAGCTGCGCACGTGGCCGACAGCGCTGACGACACGCCCGGTGACCAGGCAGGCGAGCATGAAGCCGAGCGACCAGATCGACGAGAGCAGGCCGACATTGGCCATCGAGCCGCCATCCAGCTCAAGGCGGATCGGCAATAGCACGCCCTGCAGGTTGGTGCCGAAGACCAGGAGGGCGACGCTGAGGAGGAGAGCTGCCACCGACAGCAGGTCGGAGTGTAACTGGAAGGCGCTGTCGTCGGTCCTCAGCTCATCCACGCATCACCTCTCGGCGATCATGCACGGGTTGTCGCCTGGCCGGAAGCAGGGGTGAAGGGCTTCTTCTTTAAAGAAGCAGAAGCAAAAATCTTTGATTGAGGTGAAATACCGCAAGATCGCTGTTCAATGTCGAAATGGGCGTGCGGACACCGGGGCCATTGATGCGCCGGCCACCGAAATCGTTATTTGTCAATAGGTTATTGCAATCTTGCCTATAGGCAAGATTGCCAGCCTGCCACCAGACCGGGCGCACCCCGACAATCGTGCTAGCACAGCCGCCGCATCATACCGACAAAAGTTTCTTGGTCCTTTTTTTCAAAAAAGGACCGCCTGCCTCGCTTAGCGCGGCCAAGCCGAGAGCGCGGGATAAAGCGCCCGGTAGGCTTGCAACCGTTCCGTGTAGGCCTCGACGAGGTCGGCCGGCGGGGTGATGCTGCGGCTGCGCGGCGGCCGATGGCAGATGGCTTCCGGCGCCTCGCCGGTGACGGCCATGCGGGCCAGCCGCGCCGCGCCGAAGGCGCCGCCATGCTCGCCTTCAGCCAGGGTGTGCAGCGTGATGCCCAGCGCTGCGGCGATGACGGCGATCCAGGCGTGCGAGCGCGAGCCGCCGCCGATGACGTCCGCCTCGCGGATCTCGGTGCCGGAGGCGGCCAGGGCGTCCTTGCAGTCGCGCAACGAGAACGCGACGCCCTCCAGCACGGCCTGCGTCATGGCGGCGCGGTCGCTCGACTGGTCGAGCCCGGCGAAGGCGCCGCGTACCGCGCCGTCATTGTGCGGCGTCCGCTCGCCGCTGAGATAGGGCAGGAACACCGGGCCGCCGGGGCGTAGCGTCGTGGGCAACTCAGCGAGCAGGGCCGCCTCGGTCAAACCGGTCACACCGGCCCACCAGGCAAGCGATGCGGCGGCCGACAGGGTGACGCCCATCTGGTGCCAGGTGTCGGGCAAGGCATGGCAGAACGCGTGCACGGCCGATTGCGGGCTGGGCCGGAAGCTGTCGGTGGTGGCGAACAGCACGCCCGACGTGCCCAGCGAGACGAAGGCGTCGCCGGGGCGGATGGCCGATAGGCCGACGGCGCCGGCCGCGTTGTCCCCGGCGCCGCCGGCGAAGAGCGGCGGGCTCGCCATGCCCCAGCGGGCGGCGAGCTCGGGTTTCAGCCGTCCGGCCGGCGCGCTGCCTTCGACCAGACGCGGCATCGCGCCGCGGGACAGGCCGCTGGCGGCAAGCACCGCGTCCGACCACTCGCGCCGGCCGACATCGAGCCAGAGCGTGCCGGAGGCGTCCGACATCTCCTCGATCAGCTCGCCAGTCAGCCGGTAGCGGATCCAGGCCTTGGGCAGCAGCACCGTCCGCGTCGCCGCGAAGATCGCCGGCTCATGGTCGCGCACCCAGAGCAGCTTCGGCGCGGTGAAGCCGGGCATCGCAAGGTTGCCGGTGACGGCATGCAGGTCGGGCACCGCCCGCTCGAGAGCGGCGCACTCGGCGACCGCGCGGACGTCGTTCCACAGGATCGCTGGGCGCAGCACGTCGCCGGCCGCGTCGAGCAGGACGGCGCCGTGCATCTGGCCGGAGAGGCCGATGCCCTGCACCGCGGCGAGCGCGGCCGCGGCCTCGCGCTGCAACTGGTCGAAGGCCGACAGCGTCGCCTGCCACCAGGCCTCAGGGTCCTGCTCGCTGTGGCCCGAGGCGGGGCGCTGCACCGTGAGCGGGACGGTGCACTGCGCGATGACGCGTTGCTCGCCGTCGACAAGCAGCGCCTTGACGGCGGAGGTGCCGTAGTCGAGGCCTAGGAACATCGGAAAACTCCAGCGAAGGAAGCAGTCCTTTTTTGCAAAAAAGGACCAAAAAACTCTTATCCGATCAAAGTTTTTTGCTTCTTTTTTTCAAAAAAGAAGCTCTTCCTTCCTCGGTAAGTCCGCTCCCCGCCGGCTGCAAGTCACGCCCGCCGCCCGCACGGCATAGCCGAGGACGTCGCGCAGCGCCGCCTGGTCGAGCTCGGCGATGACCGAGCGCGACAGCCGCCCGGTTGCGTGCAGGCGGGCCAGCAGCGCGGCGTGCAGGCTGTCACCGGCGCCGACCGTGTCCACCACCTTGACGGCGTCCGCCGGCGCGCTGACGCGGCCGCAGGCATGATAGGCGGTGGCGCCGGCGGCGCCGTCGGTGACGACGACGAGCGGCACGCCGGCGGCGAGCCACGCTGCCGCTCGCTCGGCCGGGTCGGCATCCTGGCCATAGGCGAGCTCGATGTCCTCGACGCTGAGCTTGATCAGCGTCGCGACGCGGGCGAAGCGGGCGAAGCGGTTCCGCCAGGCGACCGGGTCGCCGGCCAGGGCGGAGCGCACGTTCGGGTCCAGGCTGATGACGCGATGCGGCGCCTCGCGCTCGGCGAGCGCCAGCAAGGTCGAGCCGACAGGGTCGTTGGTCAGCGAGAACGAGCCGAACGCGAGCGCCGCCAGCGCTGCGGGCGACTGGACGGGCAGGTGGTCGAGCGGCACGTCCTGGTAGGCGCAGTCGGCGGCATGGAAGGTGTAGCCCGGCTGGCCGTCCGGGCCGGGGGCGACGACGACCAACGGTGTCGGCCGGTCGCTGTGACGCACCAGGCTGACGTCGACGCCTTCGTGCTCCAGCAGCCCGAGCAGGAAGCGGCCGAACGCGTCGCGGCTCAGCCCGCCAAAAAAGGCGGACGGCGCCTGCAGACGGGCGAGGCCGATGGCGACGTTGAACGGCGAGCCGCCGGCGACGGCTTTGGCCGGCAGGCTCCGCAGGCCCGTGCCGGCGGCCGCGACGAAAAGGTCGATCAGCGCCTCGCCGCAGACGAGAATCATGTTGAAAAGGAAAGCGGGTCTTTTTTGGAAAAAAGAACCAAAAAACTTTTATCCTTTAGCAGGAGTTTGGGCGGTTGGAGTGGCGGTGGCGAAAGCGGACGTTCGCTTCTCTTTGAGGAAGAAGCGCCTGCCTTCTTCACGCCGCCAACGGATGGCGCAGCCTCTGCGCCATGGCGACACCGGTCTGGTCAAACAGGTGGACATGCGCCGGATCGATGTCGAGCCGGATCGGCTGGTGAGCGGCTGTCATGTCGCCGCCATCGGTTTGCACCGTCACCGGCTGCTCGCCGGCCAGCATGACGTGCAGCAGCGTCAGGCCGCCGAGCCGCTCGACCAGTCGGACCTGTCCCGCCAGAGGTCCGTCGGCATGGATGTGCAGCGCCTCCGGGCGAATGCCGATCGTCACCGGATCGCCGGCGCGCGAGGCGGCCATCTCGGCCGGCACGCTCAGCATCGCGCCGTCGGCGAGCGTCACGCCGACCCCGCCGGGCTCGGCGCCGCGCACCGTGCCCGCCAGCATGTTCATCCGCGGCGAGCCGATGAAGCCGGCGACGAACAGATTGGCCGGATGGTGGTAGAGCTCCAGCGGCGAGCCGACCTGCTCGACCCGACCGGCCTGCAGGACGACGATCTTGTCAGCCATCGTCATCGCCTCGACCTGGTCGTGGGTGACGTAGATCGTGGTGGCGCGGAGGTCTTCGTGCAGGCGGAGCAGCTCGATGCGGGTCTGGCCGCGCAGCGCCGCGTCCAGGTTGGACAACGGCTCGTCGAACAGGAACACCTTGGGATCGCGCACGATGGCGCGCCCGATGGCGACGCGCTGCCGCTGACCGCCGGAGAGCTCCTTGGGCGTGCGGTCGAGATAGGGGCCGAGCTGCAGGACCCGCGCCGCCTCGTCAACCTTGCGGTCGCGGTCGGCCTTGGGGACCTTGGCCAGGCGCAGGGCGAAGGCCATGTTCTGCCGCACCGTCATGTGCGGATACAGAGCGTAGGATTGGAAGACCATCGCCAGGCCACGGTCGGCCGGCCCGACCTCGTTGACGCGCTTGCCGTCGATCGACAGCTCGCCCGAGGTGATCTCCTCCAGCCCCGCGATCATGCGCAGCAGCGTCGACTTGCCGCAGCCGGAGGGGCCGACGAAGACGACGAACTCGCGCTCGGCGATGTCGAGGTCGACGCCCTTGATGATCTCGGTCTCGGCGTAGCTCTTGCGAAGGCCACGCAGCGTCAGGGTCGCCATGGCATGGTGCTCCTACTTGACGGCGCCGAAGGTCAGGCCGCGCACGAGCTGGCGCTGGCTCAGCCAGCCGAACACCAGGATCGGCGCCACCGCCATCGTCGAGGCGGCGGAGAGCTTGGCGAAGAACAGCCCTTCCGGGCTCGAGAACGAGGCGATGAACGCCGTCAGCGGCGCGGCGCTCGACGAGGTCAGGTTGAGACTCCAGAAGGCCTCGTTCCAGCATAGGATAAGCGAGAGCAGCCCGGTGGAGGCGACGCCGGGCAGGGTGAGCGGCATCAGCAGGTAGACCATCTCGCCCCAGGTGGTCGCGCCGTCCATACGGCCGGCCTCGAGGATTTCGTGCGGCACGTCCTTGTAGAAGGTGAACAGCATCCACACGACGATCGGCAGGTTCATCAGCGCATAGATGATCAGCAGGCCGGAGCGGGTGTCGAGCAGGCCGAAGCTGCGGAACAGCAGATAGATAGGCACCAGCACGCCGACCGGCGGCAGCATCTTCGTCGACAGCATCCACAGCAGCGTGCCGCGGGTGCGCGGCGAGGGATGGAAGGCCATCGAGTAGGCCGCCGGAATGGCCAACGCCAGCGCCAGCAGCGTGCCGCCGAGCGAGATGACGACGCTGTTGAGGGCGAAGCGCAGGTAGTCGGCGCGGGCGAACACCTCGGCGTAGGAGGCGAGCGTGGGACCGAAGACCGGGCTCGGGGTGATCGCCGCACCCTCGCTCTTGAGGCTGGTCAGCAGCATCCAGGCGATCGGGAAGAACAGCAGCAGCCCGACGGCCCAACCCAGGACGGCGATGATCGCCCGCTGCGCCAGGCTTGCACGCATCTAGACCACCAGCCGGCGGGCGACGCTGCGCACGAGGAACAGCGCGACGATGTTGGCGAGAATGATCGCGATCACGCCGCCGGCCGAGGCGCCGCCGACGTCGTATTGCAGCAGCGCGCGCGCGTAGATCAGGAAGGCGAGGTTCGTCGTCGCGTTGCCGGGGCCGCCCGAGGTGGTGACGAAGATCTCGGCGAACACCGTCAGCAGGTAGATCGTCTCGATCATTATGACGACGCCGATTGCGCGGCGCAGATGCGGCAGCGTAATGAAGATGAAGCTCGCGATCGGGCCTGCGCCGTCCATGCGGGCGGCTTCGCGCTGCTCGTGGTCGAGCGACTGCACGGCGGTGAGCAGGATGAGGATGGCGAACGGCAGCCATTCCCACGACACGATGGCGATGACCGAGGCCATCGGGAACTGGGCGAACCAGTCGATCGGCGCCAGGCCGACTGAGCGGGCGACCCCGCCGAACACGCCGTAGATCGGGTGCATCAGCAGGTTCTTCCAGATCAGCGCGGCGACCGTCGGCATGACGAAGAACGGCGAGATGGCGAGCAGGCGGGCCACGCTCTTGCCCGGGAAGTCCTGGTCGAACAGCACCGCGAGCAGCGTGCCCAAGCCGACGGTGATGACCAGCACCGAGCCGACCAGCACCAGGGTGTTGATGAGCGACGCCCAGAAGTCCGGGTCGGTGACCAGGTAGGCATAGTTGTCGATCCCGGCGAAGCCGTGCTGCGTCGGGTCGATCAGGTTGTAGCGTTGCAGCGAGAACCACAGGGTCAGCACCAGCGGCACGATCATCCACACCAGCAGCACCGCGACAGAGGGTGCAACGAGCGCGAACCCCGGGCCGCGCCTGCCGCGACGCGGCGCCGCCACAGCGGTCGGCGCGATGGCCGGCGACAGGGCGGTGCTGCTCATGCTGGCGGGATCCCTGCCACTACTGCTTCGGGTAGCCAGCCTGGTGCATCGTCCGCGCCGTCGCCGACTGCGCCGCGGCGAGCGCCTGCTCGATCGAGCTCTGGCCGGTCAGCGTGCCGGCGACCGTTTGGCCGACCTGCGTGCCGATGCCCTGGAACTCGGGGATGGCGACGAACTGCGCACCGGTGTAGGGCCTAGGGTCGGCCGTCGGACCGTCGGGATGGGCAACGTTGATGGCGTTGAGCACGAAGCCGGCGAATGGCGCCACCTGCTGGTAGGCCGGATTGCTGTAGGTCGACTGACGCGTGCCGGGCGGCACCGACACCCAGCCGTTCGCCTTGGCGACAATCCCGATATACTCCTTCGAGGTCGCCCAGGTGACGAATTGGGTCGCAGCCGCCTTCTGCTTGGACGAAGTCGGGATTGCCAGGTTCCAGCTCCACAGCCAGGTCGGCGCGCCCGGATCCGAGCCGGTCGGCACCGGGGCGAAGCCCTCCTTGTCGGCGACCCTCGACTGCGACTTGTTGTAGAGCAGGCCGCCGGCCACGGTGGCGTCGATCCACATGCCGCAATGGCCGCTGCCGAACAGGGCGAGGTTTTCGTTGAAGCCGTTGGAGGTGGCGCCCGGCGGGCCGTCGGCCTTCAGGATCCCGTCGTAGAAGCCGATCGCCTTGTGCCAGGGCGGCGTGTTGATGGTGGTCTTCCAGCCGGCGCCGAACCATTGACCGCCTAAGGCATTCACCAGCGAGGTGACGTAGGCCATGTTCTCGCCCCAGCCGGGCTTGCCGCGCAGGCACATGCCGTAGATCTGGTTCGACTTGTCGGTGATCTTGTCGGCGTACGAACGGATCTGCTGATAGGTCGGCGCGGCGGGCATCTTGATGCCGGCCTTTTCGAACAGGTCCGTGCGGTAATAGGTCATTGCGCTTTCGGCATAGAACGGCAAGCCGTAGAGCTTGCCGCCATAGGTGAGCCCCTTGCGCACCGGGGCGAGCAGGTCGTCGACGTCATAGGTGCTGGGCAGGTTGTCGAACGGCATCAGCCAGCCCTGCTTGGCCCAGATCGGAACTTCGTAATTGCCGACCGTGGTGACGTCGAACTGACCGGCGCCGGTCGCGATGTCGGTGGTCACGCGCTGGCGCAGCACGTTCTCCTCCAGCACCACCCAGCGCAGGTGGATGTCCGGATGCTGCTGCTCGAATTGCGACGACAGCTTCTGCATGACGACCATGTCGCCGTTGTTCACGGTGGCGATGGTCAGCGTGGTGTCGGCCTTGGCGGACACGGCGGCACAGCACGCGCCGATGAGACCAGTCGCTGCCAAACGTAGAAAAAGATGCCGTTGAGCGGCCATCGTGCGTCCTCACCTTTCGTAGCGACCGCTGGGCGCGGCTCTGCTCGTTGCAGTCACGGTGTCATCAGCTTGGCACTTCGTCAACATCATCATCCGGAGGGGTTCCGGGGCCTTTCGGCCGCAGCGGATCCAGGGCAGAGCCCTGGCCTTCCGTCGCCGCTACCTAGAATTCAAGCTCCTCAGCCGCCGCGGCGAGCGTCGCCCGGCTGCCGCGCTGATAGAGCAGGCCGAGCCAGCGGCGCACCGGCTGGATCAGGCGCTGGTCCTGGCCGAGCGTGCCGAAGAGCGGGGCGATGCCGAGCAGCGACGTCGGGTCCTCGCCGCCGGCGATGGCGGCCTCGCGCAGCTGCGGGGCGAGCGGGTGGCGCACGTCGATGGCGCCGCCTTGCTCGTCCTCGCCGCGCACGCGTCGCAGCCAGGCGGCCAGCGCCAGCGCCAGCAGGCTTACCGGCTGATCGTCGCGCAGGCGGTCGCGGATCGGGTCGACCAGGACGTTGAGCGGCGCGTCGGTGTTGACCCGCTCCACCGTGTCCTTGATCGCGGTGTTGGCGAAGCGCGCGATCAGCTCGGCCTTGTAGGCGACGAGGTCGATGCCTGGCACGGGCAGCAGCGTCGGGCCGGTCTCGCGGTCCATCAGCGCCGCCATGAAGCGCGTCATCGACGGCAGCGCCATCGCCTCGTCGACGGTGACCGCGCCGGCCAGGCGGCCGAGGCCGGCGATGGCGAGGTGGCTGGCGTTCAGCAGCCGCAATTTCATGAACTCGTAGGGCGCGACGTCGTCGACGAACTGCGCGCCGACGCGCTCCCAGGCCGGGCGGCCGGCGACGAAGCGGTCCTCGATCACCCATTGGCGAAAGGTCTCGCACACCACGGGCCAGCGATCGAGCAAGCCGTGTCGCCGCTCCAGCTCGGCGACGTCGTCGGGCGTCGTCACCGGGGTTATGCGGTCGACCATCGTGCTTGGAAAGCTCGCCGAGGCGGCGATCCAGTCGGCCAGGCCCGGATCGCGCAGCCTGGCGAGCGCCAGCACCGCGTCGCGCAGCACGGTGCCGTTGTGCTGGATGTTGTCGCAGCTGAGCGCCGTGAAGGGGACGGCTGCCGCTGCCCGGCGGCGGCGATAGGCCTCGACGATGACGCCGACGGCGCTGTGCGGCCGCAGCGGCTCGGCGAGGTCGGCGCGGATCAGCGCGTGGTCGGGGTCGAGCTGCTTGGTTGCGCGGTTCAGGCAGTAGCCGTTCTCCGTCACCGTCAGGCTGACGATGCGGATCGCCGGATCGTCGATCGCCGTGAGCAGCGGGCTGGAGTCCTCGCCGGCGAACAGGCAGCCGGCGAGCGAGCCGATCACGGTGACGGTCTCGTTCGCGCCGACCCGCTCGCTCAGCGTGTAGAGGCTGTCCTGCGGCGTCAGGCTCTCCGCCATCCGACGGTCGCCGGGCAGCAGGCCGGCGCCGATGATGCCGAAGCTGAGCGACGCCGCGTCCAGCGCCATCAGGTCGTGGGTGTAGCGCGCAAGGTGGGCACGGCTGAAGCCGCCAAGCCCGAGATGCACGATCCCGGGCGCTACCCGCGCCGGGTCGAAGCCCGGCGCATGGACAGTGGCGGGCAGGCGGGACAACGCGGCGCGGGTCAAAGCGACAGGCTGCACGGAACCTCCAGTATTGCCGCGCCATGGTGCAGTGCAACACGGCCGTTCTCGACGCATTAGTGTCGGCCGACTATGGCAGGCTGACAATCCCGCGCCTCGACTGACAATCATCGCGCCCTATGTTACCATGGCTACTGGCGGAGCGGGCGCCTCGACACGGCGCGCTGCAGGCAGGCGCGAGTACAATACAGCTCGGGACAACCGGCATGACATTGCAGATCACGCATTCGGATATTCCGGCGCGACTGGACCGGCTGGACTGGAGCCGTTTCCACTTGCTGGTGGTCGTGGCGCTCGGCATCACCTGGATCCTCGACGGGCTCGAGGTCACCATCGTCGGCTCGATCGGGCCGGCGCTGCAGGATCCGCGCACCCTGGCGCTGAGCGCCGCGCAGGTCGGCAGCTCGGCCTCGGCCTACGTCGCCGGGGCGGTGATCGGGGCGCTGATCTTCGGCTGGCTGACCGATCGGGTCGGGCGCAAGGCGGTGTTCAGCATCACCCTGCTGGTCTACGTCGTCGGCGTGCTGCTCTCGGCGTGCGCGTGGAGCTTCTGGAGCTTCGCGCTGTTCCGACTGATCACCGGCATGGGCATCGGCGGTGAGTACTCGGCCATCAACTCGGCGATCGACGAGCTCATTCCGGCACGGCTGCGCGGCCGGGTCGACCTGGCGATCAACGGCACGTTCTGGGTCGGCGCAGCGCTCGGCGCCGGCGCCTCCATTCCGTTGCTGGGCGGCCACGTCGTGGCGCTCAACATCGGCTGGCGGCTTGGCTTTCTGATCGGCGGCCTGCTCGGCCTGCTGGTGCTGCTGCTGCGCGGCTGGGTGCCGGAGAGCCCGCGCTGGTTGATCGCGCACGGCCGCGAGACCGAGGCGCGCGAGGTGATGAACCACATCGAGGGCCGCTGCAGCCGGCGGGGTGCGCTGCCGGCGCTCGAATGCGCCTTCGTCGCCGCGCGGCCGAAGATGACGGTCATGCAGGTCGGCCGCCTGATGCTCGGACGCTATCGCGCCCGCAGCCTGCTCGTGCTGACGCTGATGGCCTCGCAGGCGTTTCTCTTCAATGCGGTGTTCTTCACCTACGGCATGGTGATGCATACCTTCTACCACGTGCCGTCGCACAGGATGGGGCTGCACATCCTGCCGCTCGCCGCCGCCAGCTTTCTCGGGCCGCTGCTGCTCGGCCCGCTGTTCGACACCGTCGGCCGGCGCCGGATGATCAGCCTGACCTACGCGCTCTCGGGCGTGCTGCTGGCGGCGACG
>CAXUCZ010000042.1:0-13352 GCA_964249675.1 uncultured Acetobacteraceae bacterium
CTCGACCGTGATCACGCCCTCGTTGCCGACCTTCTGCATCGCCTCGGCGATCATCCGGCCGATCTCGGCCTCGCCATTGGCGCTGATGGTGCCGACCTGCGCGGTCTCGGACTCGGTGCTGATCTTCTTGGTGCGGGTCGCGAGCTCGGCGACGACGGCGGTGACCGCCTTGTCGATGCCGCGCTTGAGGTCCATCGGGTTCATGCCGGCGGAGACGGCCTTGCCGCCCTCGCGGATGATCGCGTGGGCCAGGACGATGGCGGTGGTGGTGCCGTCGCCGGCGACGTCATTGGTCTTGGAGGCGACCTCGCGCACCATCTGCGCGCCCATGTTCTCGAACTTGTCGGAGAGCTCGACTTCCTTGGCGACCGTCACGCCGTCCTTGGTGATGCGCGGGGCGCCGAAGCTCTTGTCGATGACGACGTTGCGGCCCTTGGGGCCCAGCGTCACCTTGACCGCGTCGGCGAGGATATCAACGCCGCGCAGCATGCGGGCGCGAGCGTCGGCGCCGAAGCGCACGTCTTTACTGGCCATGTCTCATTCTTTCTCTTTGAAGAAAGCCAAGGGCTTCGCCCTTGACCCACCAAGGGCCGCGGCCCTTGGCACCCAATTCTACTCGGTGGTTAGGCGGCCTTCAGACCCTCGACGACGCCCATGATGTCGCTCTCCTTCATGATGAGGAGCTCCTCGCCATCGAGCTTGACCTCGGTGCCGGACCACTTGCCGAACAGCACCCGGTCGCCGGCATGCACCATGAGGGCGACGACCGTGCCGCGCTCGTCACGGGCGCCGGCGCCGACGGCGACGACCTCGCCCTCCATCGGCTTCTCCTGGGCGGTATCGGGAATGATGATGCCGCCGCGCGTCTTCTCTTCGGCGGTGATGCGCCGAACGACCACACGGTCGTGCAGAGGACGAAACTTCATGATGCTATGTCCACATGTTGAGACGGCCACGCGGGCGGAGGGACGATGCCCTCGGCAGAGCGAGCGGAGCCGTTGAGCGTGGCTTAGCACTCCGCGATGGCGAGTGCCAGCTAATTCGCGACGGCCGGGGAATGATCCGCCGCCTGAGCGCCGCCGCCCGGTTACGTCAATCCTGCCTGCCGGCAAGATTGATGTAACCCGCTGATCCTGATCACTTGATGGCGTTGCTCAGCGATCCTGTTCCCGATTTCATCCGCCGGCATGGTGGCCGCTGAGCCTGGTCGTGCCAAGCAGCCGTCATCGATGAGGTCCGGGGCCTCACGGCCCCGGCGGCGGGTTCCCATCGCACGAGCGCGATGGGGTCCCGTCAAGGGCAGCGCCCTTGCCTTCCTTCGCTCAGGCTGCACCTCCAGCAAGACCGTTCAGGAGTACCGACGTGACGTTTCGATCGATGATGCTGGCGGGCGCGGCGCTGGTCCTGGCGGCGGCGGCGCCGGCGGGGGTGACCGGCAGCGTGCCGGGCGGCGTGGTGCGGGCGACCCTGGCGAACGGGCTGCGGGTGGTGATCGTGCCGGACCGGCTGGCGCCCGTCGTCAGCACCGAGCTGAACTACCTGGCCGGCTCGAACGACGCGCCGGCGGGGTTTCCGGGCACCGCGCACGCGCTCGAGCACATGATGTTTCGCGGCAGCCAGGGGCTCGATCGAGACCAGCTCTCGCAGCTCGGGGCGCTGCTCGGCGGCGAGTACAATGCCGACACCACCGAGACGGTGACGCAGTATACCTACACGGTGCCGGCCAACGATCTGGACGTGGCGCTGCGCTCGGAGGCGCTGCGGATGCGCGGGCTGACGCTGAGCCCGGCCGACTGGCAGCAGGAGCGCGGCGCGATCGAGCAGGAGGTCTCGCGCGACCTGTCGAGCCCGATCTACAACGCGCTGGCGCAGATGCGGGCGGTGCTGTTCGCCGGCACGCCGTATGCGCATGACGCGCTCGGCACCCGTCCATCCTTCGACAAGACCGAGGCGCCGCTGCTGCGGGCGTTCTACGAGAGATGGTATGCACCCAACAACGCGATCCTGGTGATCGCCGGCGACGTGGACCCGCAGGCGGCGCTGGCGCAGGCGACCGCCGCGTTCGGCGACATTCCGCGCCGGGCGGTGCCGGAGCACGCCCCGTTCACCGTCGGCGCGATGCAGCCGGGCGCCATCAAGCTGCCGACCGACTTCCCGGTCGGGCTCGTGGTGCTGGCCGGCCGGATGCCGGGGCTGACCAACCACGACTTCGCCGCCGCCGACATCCTGGCCGACGTGCTCGGCAGCGAGCGCTACGCGCTGTATGGGCTGGTGCCGGCGGGGCGAGCGCTGGCGGCGCAGTTCGACTATCAGGCCGAGCCGGGGGTCGGGCTCGGCCTGGCGCTGGGCGCGTTTGCCAAGGGCGGCGACCCGGCGCCGGTGCTCGCCGATCTGCGGCAGGTGCTGGGTGGGGCCGCCCGCGACGGCGTGCCGGCCGAGCTGGTGGCGGCGGCGCAGCGCCAGGAGATCGCCCAGCTGGCGTTCGCCAACGACAGCATCAGCGGCCTGGCCGAGAGCTGGTCGCAGGCGCTGGCGTTCCAGGGCGTGAACTCGCCCGACGACCTGGCGCGCGCCTATGCCGCCGTGACCCCGGCGGACGTGAACCGGCTGGCCCGCGCGCTGCTCGACCCGGCGCGCCAGGTGACCGCCATCCTGACGCCGCAGAGCTCCGGCCAGCCGATCGCCGGGCGCGGCTTCGGCGGCGCGGAGTCGTTCAACGCCGCGCCCGACCATCCGGTCGCCCTGCCCGCCTGGGCGGCCAGCGCGCTGGCCGAGCTGCGCCTGCCCGATCCGGGTGCGGCGCCCGACGTCAGCACGCTGCCGAACGGGCTGCGGCTGATCGTCGTGCCCGAGCATGTCAGCCACACGGTCTCGGTGTTCGGCCGGGTGCGCGAGGTCTCGGCGATGGAGGAGCCGGCCGGCCAGGAAGGGGTCAGCAGCCTCACCGGGGCGCTGTTCCCGTACGGCACGGCGGTGCGCGACCGGTTGGGCTTGCGCAAGGCGTTCGACGACATCGCCGCCCAGGAGAGCGCGGGGGCGGACTTCTCGCTGCGCGTGCTGGCGCCGCAATTCGACCATGGCATGCACCTGCTGGCTGAGAACGAGCTGCAGCCGGCGTTCCTCTCGGCCGCCTTCGCGCCCGAGGTGTTCGGCCGCGTGCGCGAGCAGCTCGCGCAGGGATTGGCCGGCATGCTGCAATCGCCGGACTACCTGACCGGACTTGCCGAGAAGCGCGCCGTGGTGCCGGCCGGCGACCCGGAGCTGCGCCAGCCCTCGCTGCCCAGCGTGCAGGGGCTGCAGCTGAGCGACGTGCAGCGCTACTTCGACCGCGCCTTCCGGCCCGAGCTCACGACGCTGGTGGTGCTCGGCGACGTGAGCCCCGAGACGGCGCGCCGGGTGGTCGCCGACACCTTCGGCGGCTGGACCGCGCCGGGGGCGACGCCGCCGGTCGACCTGCCGGCGATCGGCCCGAGCGCCGCCTCGGCCACCCACGTGCCGGATGCGAGCAGCCTGCAGGACAGCGTGACCCTGGCGGAGACGGTGCAGCTGCCGGTGACCAGCCCTGCGCGCTACGACCTGATGCTCGGCAACGACATCCTGGGCAGCGGCTTCTCCTCGCGCCTCTATCGCGACCTGCGGGTGACCACCGGCTACGTCTACACCGTGGGCAGCGCGCTGAATTGGGGGCGGACGCGCTCGGACTACACCGTCTCGTTCGGCGCCGATGCGCAGAATGTCGGCCGCGCCCAGGCGCTGGTCCAGCGCGACATCAAGGCGATGCAGACCACGCCGGTGAGCGACGCCGAGCTGGCGCGCGCCAAGGCGCAGATGCTGCGCCGACTGCCGATGCAGCGCGCCAGCGTGGACCAGATCGCCGGGGTCTATCTGCGCCTGGTCGAGCTCGGCTTGCCGCTCGACACCGAAACGGTGGCGGCGCAGCGCTTCCTCGCGGCCTCGGCGCCCGAGATCCAGCAGGCGTTCGCCACCTGGCTGCGGCCGGACGCCCTGGCGGAGGTGGTCAAGGGACCGGCTTTGCAGAACTAGCGAGCGTGCCTTCGCCCGACGGGGCCCGCGGCCCTGCCCCCATTCGGTATGAGTTCGGACAGGCTCTTCCCGCTTGGCGAAGCCAACAAGTGGATTTTAAAGGCTCCGCCTTTAATGGGGTCCAGGGGCAGCGCCCCTGGCCTTCCTGGCACCGCTCTAGGCGCCTTTACGGCTGCTGACGGCTGGCGCGAGACGTTCGCGCGACGATTTCGGCCTGGCGAGACGCCCGGTCTTGGGCGCGAAAGGCGGCACAGGCGGCTCTGCCAGCAACGTGTCCCTGACGGCCGAGAGATCCTGTTGCAGCCGGGCGATGGCGACGGGCGACAGGCCGACCGCATCGGTGATGCAGAGCGGGATGCTGCGGGCCTGTTCGCGAAGCCTGGCGCCGCGGGGCGTCAACCCGATCCGCACCTGGCGCTCGTCCTCGGCGTCGCGCCGGCGAGTGACATGGCCCATGCGTTCGAGCCGCTTGAGCAACGGCGTCAGCGTGCTCGACTCCAGAAAGAGCCGCTCGCCGAGCTCGCCGACGGTCAGCTTGTCCGCCTCCCAGAGCGCCACCATGGTGAGGTATTGCGGATAGGTGAGATCGAGCGCCTTCAGCAACGGCTTGTAGACGCGGCCGAAGGCGTGTCCCGCCGAGTAGACGGCGAAGCACAGGAAGTCGCCCAGGTCGTATGCGGATCTCCGGCCTGAAGCAGGCGCCATCTCAGCCTCCGTGCCGATGGGCGCTCGCGTCCGACCCGGCCGCCGACACGATCGCTCGCGCGCGATCGAGTCGCAAGCGTTGACACGGGCGGCGCTTGCCGCCAGTTTGATCGCGTGCGATACGATCGTCCGCGATCGTTGCGGTGGTGGATGCGCTGCCGGCGTGCCGGCCTCGATCGCCGCCGTCGCGCGGGCCGAGCGACATCCGGCGCCGCGGGTTCGCGGTCTGAGTTCAACACCAGAAGGAGACGTCCCATGCCTGTCAACGTTCTTTACCGCACCCATGCGACCGCCACCGGCGGACGCGATGGCCACTCGGCGACCGATGACGGCGCCGTCGACGTGCAACTGACGACGCCCAAGGAGCTCGGCGGCTCCGGCGGCACGGGCGTCAACCCCGAGCAGCTGTTCGCCACCGGCTACGCCGCCTGCTTTCTCGGCGCGATGAAGTTCGTCGCCTCGCAAGGCGGGCCGAAGGTGCCCGAGAACGCCACCGTCGCCTCGACCGTGGGCATCGGGCCGCGCTCTGAAGGCGGCTTCGGCCTCGAGATCGCCTTGCAGATCACCATGCCCGGCGTCGAGCATGCCGCGGCGGAACAGCTCGTCGCCAAGGCGCATGAGGTCTGCCCGTATTCGAACGCCACCCGGAACAACATCGACGTCAAGCTCAGCGTCGTCTGAGCCGACGCCGGGCCGCGCTCGGCCGGCTCCGGCATGCGCTGCGCGTGGTCGAGCGCGTCGGCGCCGACAGCCGCAGGCTGCGCGTCGCGCGCTCGAGCAGGCTGACGCCAAGCCGGTTCTGCCGGAACCGGCGGCTGAGTGCGCCTTGCCGCGGCGCGAGCACGGGCGGCGGACGCGACGGGCCGCCGGCCGCCGCTTGCGGAACGTCCTGTCCTCGGCCATCAAGCGTCCGATGCTCGCGCACCATCAGGCAGGACCAGACGGCGCGAGGCCAGACGGGGCGAGGCCAGACGGCGCGAGACCAGACGGCGCGCGACCAGACGGCGCGCGACCGGATCGGGCGGCACCGGACGGGCGGTTGGCCACCGTTCGACTGCTATGTGCGGGCGCCTTCCTGCTCTGCCTCGCCTGGCAGTTCTTCGCCGCGCGCTGGATCCAGCCGACCTCCGACACGGTGCAGAACTTCAACGAGATGCTCGCCGTGCGGTCCGGCCATCCGCTGCTGCGCGGCTGGGTTCTGGCGCCGACGACCTACTACTTCAGCGACCTTCCGGTGTTCGTCGTCCCGAGCTTCGTGCTCGGCCGCACGCCGCGGCTGATCTATCTCGCGCCGGCGCTGATCTTTGCGGCGTTCCTCCTCGCCTGCTGCCTGCTGGTGACCCGGCCGCCGGCCAGGACCGACGGGCCGCGCGCCGTCGCGGTGTTCGCGACGCTCTATCTGCTCGGTCTGCCGCTCGCGTCGGCGCTGATGTCGTTGCTGGTCGCCGCGGTGCACACGGCGCCGCTGACGCTCGGCCTCTACGCGGTGCTCGCCGCCGAGCCGGTGTTGTCCGGCCGGCGGTTCAACCGCTGGCGCCTGCTGCCGCTCGGGCTGCTCGTCTTCGCCGCGGCCGCCAGCGACCCGTTCACCCTCATCTACCTGTTTGCGCCCTGGCTGCTGCTGACGGTGCTGCGGCTGTGGTTCACCGCGCGCTGGCGGCTCGACGAGTGGCTGGTCGCCGGAGCGATCCTGCTCGCCCTGGCATCGGCGAGCGGCTTCAACCGAGCCGTCGCGGCGCTCGGCGGCTTCACGGTCGCGCCCGGCTTCTCGCTCGCCCTGGTGCACGGGCCGGCCGACATGGCGATCGACCTGCGCGCGGTGCTGCGCGGCGCCCAGCAGCTGTTCAGCGCCCGGGTGCCGGTGCTGCCGCCGTTCCACGCGCGGTCGATCGTCGCCGGCTCGCGCCTGGCCGCAGCGGGCGTCGTCGGAGCGCTCTGCGCGCGCGTGGTCTGGCGGGCGCCGCGCGCGCTGCCCGGCGACGGGCTCGTTCAGCTGCTGGTGCTCGGCGCGCTCTGCCTCGCCGGGCTCGACGTGGTGAGCGACCAGTTCCGCCAGGCGCTCTCCTTCGGCATCGGCTTCCCCTACGCGGCGACCCGCTAAGTGGTGCCGTGCTACGTGCTCGCGAGCCTCGCGGCCGCGCTCGAGGCGCGGACGCTGCTCGCCGGCGCCGGCGTCATGCCGGCGCGGCTGGCGGCCGGCCTGCTCGGCGGATTGATGGCGCTGTTCGCGTTCGGCGTCGTGCAGGTCGGCTGGCGGCAAGCCGGCATGCCGCCGGGCATCGAGCGCGTCGCCGCCGCCGGCCTCGCCGGCTGGCTCGACCGCCGCGGCTACCGGCACGGCGTCGGCGATTACTGGACCTCCAGCATGGTGACGGCGCTGAGCCGCGGCGCGGTGCGGGAGACGCCCGTGCAGGGCGTCGGCGGCCCGGTGATGCCGTTCGCCTGGGCCTCGGACATGGCCGACCTCGCCCAGCACCGGCCGGAGTTCGCCGCCTTCACGCCGGCCAATACGTTCGGCCTCACGGTCGGCGGCGTCACCGCGGCCTATGGCCCGGCGCGCTCGGTCCAGCAGGTCGGCGGCTACATCGTGGTCGAGTTTGCGCCCGAGTTTGCGCCCGAGTTTGCGCCCGGGCGCGACTGAGCGATGCTGGCCGGCCTGCGGCAGGCAAACCCAGGTCCGATCAGGGCGCGGGCGACATGGCTTGAGGCAGGAGGTCCGGCATGGTCGGAGGCAAGCGTGTGGTCGTCGTGCTGCCGGCCTACAACGCTGCCCGCACGCTGGCGCGCACCGTGCGCGAGATCCCGCGCGACACCGTCGACGACATCATCCTGACCGACGATGCGAGCCGCGACGAGACCGCCGAGCTGGCCCGGGCCATGGGGCTGCACGTGCTGTCGCATGAGGTGAACCTCGGCTATGGCGGCAACCAGAAGACCTGCTACGCCGCGGCGCTGACCCGCGACGCCGACATCGTCGTCATGCTGCATCCGGATTACCAGTATAGCCCGAGGCTGGTGACGGCGATGGCCTCGATGATCGCCTCGGGTCATTACGACGCGGTGCTGGGCTCGCGCATCCTGGGGCGCGGGGCGCTGGCCGGCGGCATGCCGCTCTACAAATACGTCTTTAACCGGGCGCTGACGCTGGTGGAGAACATCCTGCTCGGCCACAAGCTGAGCGAGTATCACACCGGCTATCGCGCCTGGAGCGCCGAGGTGCTGTCGACCCTACCGCTGCTCGCCTGCTCGGACGATTTCGTCTTCGACAACCAGATGATCGCCCAGGCCATCCATTGCGGCTTCAGCATCGGCGAGATCTCCTGCCCGACGCGCTACTTCGCCGAAGCCTCCTCCATCAACCTGCGCCGCAGCATCGTCTACGGGCTCGGCGTGCTGCGCACCGCGGCGACGTTCCGGCTGCACCGCATGGGCCTGCTGCGCTCGCCGCTGTTCCAGCCGACCGCCGAGGCAAGACTGGCCGGCGCCAAGACCGCATCGCGGTGAGGCGGCCGAGGGCTCGCCTGGGCATCGCGGTGGCGGCCGGGCTACTGGCGATGCTGCTGCTGTTCGGGCTGCTGGCGGCGCGCGCGCTGGGCAGTCCGGCCGAGCTCGTGCAGCGGATCGTCGGCATGGTGCATGGCAGCGGCCGCGGCGGCCTCGCGCTGTTCGCCGCGGCGCAGGTCATCGTCGCCGCGAGCGGCGTCCTGCCGGCCTCGCTGGTCGGGTTGGCCGCCGGCGCGATCTACGGCGTCGCCGCCGGCTTCGCGCTGGCCAGCGCCACCACGTTCGCCGGCGCCTGGATCGCCTTTCGGGCAAGCCGCTCGGTGTTCCGCTCCGGCATCGAACGTCTGCTGAGCCGCCGGCCGCGTCTGGCGCGACTGGATGCGGGCCTGGCGCGGGAGAACTGGCGCTTCGTCTGCCTGCTGCGCGTCTCGCCGGTGATGCCGTTCGCGGCGACCAGCTACACGCTGGGCTTGCTGTCGGTGTCCGAGCGCGACTACCTGCTCGGCACGCTGGCGGCGCTGCCCGCCTTGCTCGGCTATGTCTGCCTGGGCGGGCTGATCAGGAGCGGGTTCTACAGCGAGGCGCACTCCGCCGGCGTGTTCCGGCTGGTCCTGCTCGGCGTCGGCGGAGGGGCGACGGCATTGCTGACGCTGCGGATCGGCCGGCTGGTCAGGCGCACGCTTCGTCTGGATGACGGCTCGCGTTGATGATCGTGCCAAGTCGTGCAGGCTTGGCAGCAGGTTCGCGCGCGCCGGTCGCCGCCGCCGGCGCCGCCCGCTATCGCAATAGGCTCGATAGACCTGCAGACCGAGAACGGTCGTCGTGGTTCATCCACCAGTGGCTACGCGACGTCGGCCGAGAACTCTTGCATCGGCACCGTGCCGACAATCGCCGCCGGCGCCATTTGCCGCCAGGCCAGAGCGGCCGCAATGGCGACGATGATCGGGGTGAGGAGCAGACCCGTCTTGATCGTAACGATTGAGCAGATGGCCGGCCACAGCCAGAGCAAGCCGTCGATCAACCGCAGCCGCCAGCCATTCCCGGCGACGATGGCCGCTACCGCGATCGAGTAGGCGACCATGTCCGACGTGTAGCCGTACGGCGTGATGATGAGCGACAGGCAGACGGTCGCCGCCATGCGTGCGAACGGATCGGCCCGAGGCATCCGCCAGGCGCGATAGACAAGGACCACGGCGCCCAGGGCCGCGGCGTCTTGCACCGCATAGGCGGCCGGCAGGCCAGACCCTATCGTGCGCGCCATCCAGAACACTGAGACGCCGGTGTTGATGTTGGGCTGGGGCAGCGGCGCCTCGAGCAGCGCCCGGATCGCCGGCTCGGATCGGGTGAGGAACAGCATCCAGGCCTGGCCGCCGAACGCCGCTGCGACCGCCAGGGCCATGACGGCGAACACGGCGGCGGCCGCGCCGATCGCCCGCCAGTTGCGGGCGGACAGCCAGGCCACCGGAACGATCAGGCCTTGCTGAGGCTTCAGCGTGGACAGACCGAGCATGATGCCGGCCCGGACCGGCTGCGTCGGCGCGATCAGCAAGCCGGCGACGACAAGGGCGCCGGTGAGCAGGCCGTACTGGCCGAGAACGAGCACCCGCCACGTCGCCGGCGCAGCCAATCCGACCGTCAGGATCGGCCAGGGCACACGCGCGCGGCGCAACAGCAGCACGGCAACGGCAAGCGTCGCGCCGTCCCAGAGCAGGAAGGCCGGGAGCAGCGGCAAAAAGGAGAGTGGGACGCCGATGAGCAACACCGTCGGCGGATACACCCACGGTTCGCCACGCAACGCCGCGCCGAACCGCTGCTGCCGCCAGGCCTCGAACAGCTGGGAGTTGTAGAGCCAGTCGAGCTGACCGAGGCGCGCGAGGTGGCCCGCCATCCACAGGCTGGCCCGGTCACCCTCCGGCATGGTGTGGCTGGCCGGAGAGGGGTGCGACCAGCCGAGCGAGCAGTTGATCCGAAAGTCGATCAGCGTCAGCAGGAAGAGCGCTGCGGCGAGCACCGACACGATCATCCAGGTCGACGCGGCTTTCAGGCCGAGGCGCGGTCGGGCTCGACTGTTTTCCATGACGGGCGTTTAAGCACCCGCCCCGCCAGCACCGCCAGCACAATTTCAGGTTGCAGGCCGCCCCTTCAACCGGGGCTCGTGGGAGCCGCGCCACTGGCCTTCCTTCGGCGCCACGCGGACTGTTACGCTGGCGCCTGCAGCAGGTCGGGGCGCAGGCGATGGGCGATGAGGCGCGGCCGGAACTGTATCTCGACGACCTGAGGCTCGGGCAGCAATTCACCACCGCCGAGCACCGGCTGGACCCGGCGCGGCTGGTCGCGTTCGCGGCCGAGTTCGACCCGCAGCCGTTCCATCTCGACGAGGCGGCGGCGCGACGCTCGCTGTTCGGCGGCCTGGCGGCGAGCGGCTGGCACACCGCCTCGGTCACCATGCGGCTGATGGTGACGAGCGGGCCGGCGATCGCCGGCGGCCTGGTCGGCGCCGGTGTGGAGCTCAGCTGGCCAAGGCCGACGCGGCCGGGCGACGTGCTGCATGTGGTGAGCGAGGTCACCGACATCGCGCCGTCGCGCTCGCGGCCGGAGCGCGGCATGGTCACCATGCGCAGCGAAACGCGCAACCAGGATGGGGCCGTGGTTCAGGTGATGGTCGGTCGGATGGTGGTGCCGCGTCGGCTGGAGCAGAGCCCGCAGGTCGAGCGATGATCACCGTCCATCACCTGGAGAACTCGCGCTCGCAGCGTGTGCTGTGGCTGCTCGAGGAGCTCGGCGTGCCGTACGAGGTGCGGCGCTACGAGCGCGACGCGCGGACGATGCTGGCGCCGCCCGAGCTGCTGGCGGTGCACCCGCTCGGCAAGTCGCCGGTGATCACCGATGACGGGCGGACGGTGGCGGAGACCGGCGCCATCGTGGAGTACCTGACCGAGCGCTACGACGGCCAGCATCGGCTAGCGCCGGCGCCGGGCGGCGAGGCGCGGCTGCGCTACACCTACTGGCTGCACTTCGCCGAGGGCTCGGCGATGCCGCCGCTGGTCATGACGCTGGTGTTCCGCGGCCTGCCGGCGTCGGTGCCGGCGCTGGTGCGGCCGGTGGCGCGGATGATCGGCCAGGGCGTGCAGAAACGGTTCCTGAACCCGACGCTGGACAAGCAGATGGCGCTGATGGAGGCCGAGCTCACGCGCGACGCCTGGTTTGCGGGGCCGGACTTCTCGGCCGCCGACGTGATGATGAGCTTTCCCGTCGAGGCCGCCCGCGCCCGCCAGGTGCTGGGCGCTCGGCCTCGGCTGAGCGCATGGCTCGCCACGATCCAGGCTCGGCCGGCTTACCAGGCGGCATTAAAGAGAGGTGGGGCGTACGCGTATGCCTAGGAAGGCCAGGACGCTGCCCTGGACCCGTCACGCGCTAGCGTGCGTTCGCACGACGGGGCCCGCGGCCCCAGACCCCATCCGTTTAAGGTGAGACGGGTCTTTCTTGCTAGGCGAAGCCATTTCATTCTTCTGCACGCGGCACCAGCGCCTGCCGTGTGGCACGGATCAAAGATGGATTTTAAAGGCCCCGCCTTTGGTGGGGTCCAGGGGCAACGCCCCTGGCCTTTCGTCGTCGAGTAGAGCTTTGCGTATGCTGTTTCCCTTGGATCCCGCACTGATCTATCGTGAGCTTAAGATGCTCGGGATGCGTTGTGCCGGTGGCGGGCGTCGCCACGTATGCAGCCGGTTTTTCTTTGGGGTTTGGTGATGGACCTGGATTTCTCTGCCGAGGATGTGGCGTTTCGCGACGAGATGCGCGGGTTCATTGCCGAGAACTACCCGGCGGAGACGCGGGCGCATCAGGATGCCGGGCTGGAGCTCACGCGCGAGGACTACCTGTCGTGGCATCGGGTGCTGGGCGCCCGCGGCTGGTCGGCGCCGTCCTGGCCGGCGGAGTTTGGCGGCCCCGGCTGGTCGCCGATCCAGCGCTTCATCTTCGCCGAGGAGCTGGCGCACGCGGCGACGGTTCCGATCCTGCCGTTCGGCGTCAACATGGTGGCGCCGGTGATCCAGCGCTTCGGCACCCCCGAGCAGAAGCAGCGCTTCCTGCCGTCGCTGCTGCGCGGCGAGGTGTGGTGGTGCCAGGGCTACTCCGAGCCGGGCGCCGGGTCGGACCTGGCGGGACTGTCGACGCGGGCGGTGCGGGACGGCGACCATTACGTGGTGAGCGGGCAGAAGACCTGGACGACGCTGGCGCAGTTCGCCGACTGGGGGTTCTTCCTGGTGCGCACCGACCCGGCGGCCAAGAAGCAGGAGGGCATCAGCTTCCTGCTGATCGACATGACGAGCCCTGGCGTCACGGTGCGGCCGATCATCACGCTCGACGGGGCGCACGAGGTCAACGAGGTGTGGCTCGACGAGGTGCGGGTGCCGGTCGAGAACCGGGTGCACGACGAGAACGCCGGCTGGACCTGCGCGAAGTTCCTGCTCGCGCATGAGCGCACCGGCATTGCCGGGGTGGCGCGCTCCAAGCGGGGGCTGGACAAGCTGCGCGCCGCGGCGGCCTCCGAGCAGCAAGACGGCAAGCCGCTGGCCGAGGACCCGTTCTTCGCCCGCAAGGTGGCGGAGCTGGAGATCGACCTGCTGGCGCTCGAATACACCGAATTGCGCGGCCTGGCCCGCGAGGGCGAGGGTCGCGGACCGGGTCCGGAGAGCTCGTTGCTGAAGATCCGCGGCACCGAGATCCAGCAGCGCAGCACCGAGCTGATCCTGGAGGTGGCCGGGCGCTACGGCAGCGCGCACCTGTCCGGCATCACGCCGGGCGACAACGAGCTGGCAATCGGGCCGGCCTATGCGCGCGACGCGGCGGACACGTACTTCAACATGCGCAAGACGTCGATCTACGGCGGCTCGAACGAGATCCAGCGCAATATCATCGCCAAGGCGGTGTTGGGACTTTAAGCAGCAAGGCAAGGGGCTTTGCCCCTTGACCCCAGTAAAGGCAGAGCCTTTACAATCCATTAGTTGGGCCTTGGGCCAGGCTGGTGGGATCCGAAGCGAGTGACGGATTTTAAAGGCTCCGCCTTTAATCGGGTCCAGGGGCGACGCCCCTGGCCTTCC
>CAXUCZ010000043.1:0-306 GCA_964249675.1 uncultured Acetobacteraceae bacterium
CCACGGCTCGCCGTGTTTGCGCTGGCAATAGGCGGGGATGTTGGCCATCGGGCCTGGGCGATACAGTGCAACGGCCGCAATCAGATCCTCCAGCCGGTCGGGGCGCATCTGACGCAATACGTCGCGCATGACCTGGCTCTCGAACTGAAACACGCCGCCTGCATCCCCGCGCGAGAGCATGGCGAAGGTGCGCGTATCATCGAGCGGAATGCGCGTCAAATCGATAGTTTCGCCGCGTTCACGAATGAGCGCGACCGCGCGATCCAGGATCGTCAACGTTGTCAGACAAAGAAAATCAAATTTGAC
>CAXUCZ010000043.1:335-12941 GCA_964249675.1 uncultured Acetobacteraceae bacterium
GCATGCGTGCTGGCATGGCGGTAGAGGCCTTCGACCTGCATGGCGATTTCCAGCAGGCGCTTGATAGCATCATCGCTGTCACGCAGTTCGCGCAGGCGCGCCTCACTGGCGACCGCTTCCTTCAGCGTGCACGGTTTGGCGGGATTGTTGGGGATCAACTCGGCCACGCGGTTGACGTGGCCGTAGGTCATACCCAGCACGCGCCCGACATCGCGCACCGCGGCGCGCGCCTGCAGCTTGCCGAAGGTGATGATCTGCGCCACCCGGTCGGCGCCGTACGCCTCGCGCACGTAGCCGATCACCTCGTCGCGCCGCTCCTGGCAGAAGTCGATGTCGAAGTCCGGCATCGACACGCGCTCGGGATTGAGAAACCGCTCGAACAGCAGATCAAAGCGCAGCGGGTCGAGGTCGGTGATCGTCAGCGCCCAGGCGACGACCGAGCCCGCCCCGGAGCCGCGCCCGGGCCCGACCGCGATGCCCTGGGCCTTCGCCCATTGGATAAAGTCGGCGACGATGAGAAAGTATCCGGCGAACCCCATCGAGGCGATGACGCCGAGCTCGAACTCCAATCGCTCCCGGTATGGCGCCGTCTCCGCCGCCATCGCCGCCAGCCGCCGCCCCAGGCCCGCCCGCGCCATCTCGCACAGCGCCGTCGCCTCGTCGCTGCCGGCCGAAATCTTGCTGTATTTCGGCAGTTGCGGCTTGCGCGTCTCGGCCATCACCGCGCAGCGGCGCGCCACCGCCAGCGTGTTGTCGCAGGCCTCGGCGAGGTCCGAGAACAGCTCGCGCATCTCGCCTGCCGGCTTGAACCAGTGCTCCTCCGTCACCCGCCGGCGCTCCGCCTCCGCCAGCGTACGCCCGGCAGCAATGCAGAGCAGCGCATCGTGCGCGCCGTGCATGCCGCTCTCGGCGAAGAAGCACTCGTTGGTCGCCACCAGCGGCATCCCGAGCCGGTCGGCCAACCCGATCATGCCCGGCTCAATCGCCCGCTCCACCTCCAGGCCGTGCCGATGCAGCTCCATCATCGCCCGATCGCCGAACGCCTCGACAAGCCGCGCCGCCAGCATCTCCGCCTCGCCCGCCTGCCCCTCCGCCAGCAGCCGTCCCAGCGGCCCGCGCGTCCCTCCGGCCAGCAGGATCAAGCCGCCCGCACGCCCCAGCACCGCGTCCAGCGGCAACGCCGGCTCGGCCGGATCACCCTCGATAAAACCCTGCGAGGACAGATGCTGCAGGTTCGCCAGCCCGGCCGCATCCTGCGCCAGCAGCACCACCGGGTCCGGCGCCAGCCGCGGCCCGCGCTCGATCGAAACCTGGCAGCCGATGATTGGCTGCACCCCCTTGGCGGCGCAGTAATGCGAGAACTCCAACGCGCCGAACAGATTGCCGCTGTCGGTGATCGCCACCGCCGGCATCCCCGCCGCCCGCGCCAGCGCCGGCAAGGCGTCGACCCGGATCGCGCCTTCGCTCAGCGAGTAGGCGGAGTGATTACGCAGATGGACAAAGCTCGCGTGCGGCATGGCGCCAGTTTAAGGCAAAGCGAAGACAAGGCCAGAGCTCTGCCCTGGACCCGCTGGGGCCGCGAAGCCCCAGACCCCATCCGTTTGAATGGTGGACTCGCTCTTTTTTGCTTGGCGAGGCCATTCGATCCTGCGTCCAGCACCGAGCTCGCCTTGGACGCGCGACTGAACGAGTGGATTTTAAAGGCGTCGCTTTTAATGGGGTCCAGGAGCAAAGCCCCCGGCCTCGTCTTCCCCTTATACGACTCGTCCTGCCGTCAGCGTGACGATCCGGTCCATCCGACTTGCCAGGTCCACGTTGTGCGTGGCGATCAGTGCGGCGACATTTTGGCGGCGCACCACTTGCAGGAGCTCATCGAACACCGCGTCTGCGGTGCCGACGTCGAGGTTGCCGGTGGGCTCGTCGGCGAGCAGCACTTTTGGTGCGTTGGCGAGCGCGCGTGCGATGGCGACTCGCTGCTGCTCGCCGCCGGAAAGCCGGCCCGGCAAGTGCTGTGCGCGGGGGCCAAGTCCGAGGCTCTCCAGCAGGCGCTGGGCGCGCGCCTGCGCGACGCGGCGCGAGGTGCCGCCGATCATCTGCGGCAGCGCGACGTTTTCGAGCGCCGAGAACTCGGCGAGCAGATGGTGAAATTGATAGACGAAGCCGATGTGGCTGCGCCGCAGCGCCGTCCGGTCCCGATCCGCGAGCCCGCCCGCATCGTGGCCATCCACCAGCACGTGGCCGCCATCGGGCTTTTCCAGCAATCCGGCCAGGTGCAGCAGGGTCGACTTCCCGGTGCCCGAGGGCGCCACCAGGGCGACGATCTCGCCCGCCCGCAACGTCAGATCCACGCCGCGCAGCACCGGCAGGTCACCGGCGTCGGAGCGATAGGTCCGCACCACGCCGGCGAGCGTCAGCGGTTCGCTCATCAAGCAAGCCGTCCTTTTTCAAAAAAAAGGACCAAAGAACCTTTGTCCATCAAGTGAAAGGTAAACGGGTAAAAGTTTTTTGCTTCTTTTTTGTAAAAAAGAAGCGCTTGCCTATTCATTGCGCAGCGCCTCGACCGGATCGGTGTGCGCGGCGCGCCAGCTCGGATACAGCGTCGCCAGCAGCGACAGGGCGAGCGCCATCAGGATCACCTGGCTCACCTCGCCCCAGTCCAGCTTCGCCGGCAGGTGCTCCAAATAGTACACTTCCGGGTTGAACAGGTCGGTGCCGGTGATCGACTGCAGCCATAGCCGCAGCCGCTCGATGTTGAGGCAGAACACGATGCCGAGCACCGTACCGACGAGCGTGCCGGTGATGCCGACAGAGGCGCCGCACATCAGGAAGATGCGCATCACCGCGCCGCGACCCGCGCCCAGTGTGCGCAGCACCGCGATGTCGCGCGTCTTGTCCTTGACCATCATGATCAGCGAGGAGATGACGTTGAACGCGGCAACGACGATGATCAGCGTCAGGATCAGAAACATCACGTTCTGCTCGACCTGGACGGCGGCGAAGAAGCTGTCGTTGCTCTGGGTCCAGTCGATCACCCGCACCGGAGCAGTGCCGACCGCGCGCTCGATCCGTTGCGTCACCGGTGCGATGTGTTCCGGGTCGCGCACTGTCACCTCGATCTGCGAGACCGCGTTCGGCTTTTGAAAGAACACCTGCGCGGCGTGCAGCGGAATGAAGACATAGCGGCTGTCATACTCGTTCATGCCCGCCTGAAAGATCGCGACCACCCGATAGGCGCGCACCCGCGGCACGGTGCCGAACGCGGTCGCGGCGCCGTCGGGCGACAGCAGGGTGAGCTTCGAGCCGACGGAGAGGCCGAATTGCTGCGCGAGCGTGAGACCGATTGCGATCGCGTCGTCACCGGAAAAGTCGCCGAGGCTGCCGGCGCGGATGGTGCCGCCGACCGACGGCAACGCCTCGAGGTCGGCCTGCCGCACCCCGCGCACGAGACCGCCGCTGCTGCCGCTCGGCCCGTTCAGCAGCACTTGCCCCTCGATCACCGGCACCGCGGAGACCACGCCCGGCACGTCGCGAACCTTGGTTGCGAGCCGGTCGAACTCGCCGAGCGACCCGCTGGTTGCGAACACGCCGAGGTCGCCGTTAAGGCCAAGGATGCGCGACAGCAGGTCGGACTTGAAGCCGTTCATCACCGACATCACGATGATCAGCGTCGCAACGCCGAGCGCAATGCCGATCAGCGAAAAGCCGGCAATGACGGAGACGAAACGTTCGCCACGCCTGGCGCGCAGGTAGCGCCCGGCGACGGCGCGTTCGAACTGGCCGAACATCTAGATCGTCGCCGCCATCACCATGTCGGCCGCGACCTCGCGGCGCTCGCCGGTGGCGCGGCGCTTCAGCTCCACCAGGCCATTCGCGGCGCCTCGCGGCCCGACGATCACCTGCCAAGGATGGCCCATCAGGTCGGCGTCCGCGAACTTCCGCCCTGCCCGCTCGTCGCGATCGTCGTAGAGCGCGTCCCCGGCGAAGCCCGCATAAAGCTGCTCGCACAGCGCGTCGCAGGCGGCATCGCCCGGTTTGAGGTTCAGCACCGAGGCGCGGAATGGCGAGACGCTGTCAGGCCAGATGATGCCCGCCTCGTCGTGGCTCGCCTCGATCAGCGCGCCGACCAGGCGCGATATGCCGATGCCGTAGCTGCCCATCTCCGGCACGATCTTCGCGCTGTCGGGCCCTGCGACCGAGAAGCCCATGGCGGCGCTGTATTTGGTGCCGAAATGGAATATGTGGCCGACCTCGATGCCTCGCCCCTCGCGTCGACGCGACGCATCGAGGGCCGCCCAGGCCGCGACGTCATGCTTCTCCTCGGTCGCCGCGTATGGCGTCGTCATCTGCGCGAAGAAGCGATCGAGATCGGCCGGGTCGGCATGCGAGAAGCGCGTCGTCCCGACGTCGATCTCCTCGAAGGCGCGATCATAGAAGACCTGGCTCTCGCCGGTCGGCGCCAGGATGATGAACTCGTGGCTGAGTTCGCCGCCGATCGGCCCGGTGTCGGCCACCATCGGGATCGCCTGCACGCCGAGCCGCGCAAAGGTGCGCATGTAGGCCAGCATCATGCGCCGGTAGCTGAGCACCGAGCCCGCATGGTCGAGGTCGAAGCTGTAGGCGTCCTTCATCAGGAACTCGCGTCCGCGCATAACGCCGAAGCGCGGCCGCACCTCGTCGCGGAATTTCCATTGAATGTGATAAAGGGTCTGCGGCAGCTCGCGATAGCTCTTCACCGAGCCGCGCATCAGGTCGGTAATCATCTCCTCGTTGGTCGGCCCGTACAGCAGGTCGCGCTCATGGCGGTCTCGCAGGCGAAGCATCTCCGGACCATAGGCGTCGTAGCGCCCGCTCTCGCGCCAGAGGTCGGCGGTCTGCAGCGTCGGCATCAACAGCTCCTGCGCGCCGGCCGCGTCCTGCTCCTCGCGCACGATCTGCGCGATGCGGCGCAGCACCCGCCAGCCGGCCGGCAGCCAGGCATAGATGCCGGCGGCCGTCTGCCGCACCAGGCCTGCCCGCAGCATCAATCGATGCGAGGCGATCTGCGCCTCGGAGGGGGTCTCCTTGAGGGTGGGCAGCAGGCTGCGGGAGAGGCGCATCGTGGTGGATCCTGAGTGGGTCGCTGCGGCGGCGGACCCTACAGGTGTGATGGCGCTCCGACCAGAGAGGCAGAACGAGAGGCGACGCAACAATGCTGCGCCGCACAAGAAGGTTGCGAAACTAAACGTAGATTATACGTGACAAAATTGAGCGGCGCCTGTAGCAGAAGGGCGGCCCCGCAACGATGGCGAGCGGGGCCAAGTTTAGGGAGGAAACGCCGTCACACGGTAGGATGAGAGGAGGTCCTCGCATCCTACCCGTGATAATCTCCCGCCGTGATCGCCGCCGCCAGAAAAATCCGCATGCGCCTGACGTCCGATTCAGTCTGGCGGACGAAGATTGCTCTCTGAGAGGGCAGTTCCTTCAACTATAAGCAAAAGTTGCTTAATCGTGCAGCGCTAGCCAGCCGTGGCGAAAGCTCAAGATCGGCGAGCTGATCACGGCGAAGCAGCATAGCCAGATCAGCGCGGCGACCGCCGTGGTGATCAGCACCACGCGGGCGAGCCGCACCCGCTCCGGCGCACCGCGCCAGCCCGTGTGCTCGTCGGCCTGCGCGACCGGAGCGGCGCCGAGCGGCAGCACAGCGAACAGCGCCGTCCACCAGATCAGCAGATAAAGGACGACGCCGGTAAACCAGCCCATCGGTCAGATCCGCAGCAGGTGCACGTCCACCAGCGGCCGCTTGCCGAGCCGCCGACCGACAGCCCGCCTGAGCGCGGCCCGCGCCGCATCGCCCAGCGCCGCATCGTCGCGGCGCAGCGCCGCCGGCAGGTCGCTCACCGCCTGGCCAAACTCTTCCTCCAGCCGTGCGGTGTCGTCCTCGGCCGGGTCGATGAGACCCGGGGCGCTGATCTTCGGCCGGCCGACCAGGCGGCCGCCCTCGTCGAGTGCGAGCGAGCCGACGACGACGCCGTTGAACAGCATCCGGCGGCGCGCCGCCAGCACGCCGCCGTTGAGCGGCACCACCCGATTGCCGTCCAGCGCCAGCCGGCCGACCGGCGCGCTGTCCACTACCTCGGCGCGGTTGCCGGAGAGGCGCAGGATGTCGCCGTTCTCCAGCAGCACCGGCGTCGCACCGGCCTCCTTGGCCAAAGCCGCATGGGTCGACAGGTGCCGCCACTCGCCATGCACCGGCACCGAGTAGCGCGGACGCACCAGCTCGTAGAGGCGACGCAGCTCGTCACGGGCGGGGTGGCCGGAGACGTGGATCATGTGGTCGCGCTCGGTCATCAGATGCACGCCGCGCCGCACCAGGTTGTCCTGCACGGTGCTGATCGCCCGCTCATTGCCGGGGATCACTCGCGAGCTGAACACCACCGTGTCACCCTCGCCAAGGGCGATGTTGGGGTGGGTGTCGAGCGCGATGCGCGACAGGGCGGAGCGCGCCTCGCCCTGGCTGCCGGTGACCAGCATCACCAGGTTCTCGTCCGGGATCGAGCCGGCTCGGTCCTCGGGGACAAATTCGGGCACGTCCTTCAGATAGCCGGTCTCGCGCGCCGACGTCTCCATGTTGCGCAGCGACCGTCCGACCAGCGCGACCGAGCGCCCGGCATCCCGCGCCGCCAGGGCGACGCTCTCAAAGCGGGCGACGTTGGAGGCAAAGCAGGTCACGGCCACGCGGCCACGCCCGATGCCGCGGATCAGCGCCGAGAGGCTGCGACGCACGTCCGCCTCGGAGCCGGAGTGGCCCTCGACGAGCGCGTTGGTGCTGTCGCACACCATCGCCAGCACGCCGCGCCGGCCAAGCTCGGCAAACGCCGCCTCGTCGGTCGGCGGTCCCACCAGCGGGTCCGGATCGAGCTTCCAATCGCCGGTATGCACGACGATGCCATGCGGCGTGGTGATCGCCAGCGCCTGCGCCTCGGGGATCGAGTGCGCGACCCGGATGAACTGCAGCTGGAACGGCGGCAGGTCGAACGCGCCGCCCGGCTTGATCACATGCAGCTTCACCTCGCCGAGCAGCCCGGCCTCGCCGAGCTTGCGACGCAGCACCGCCGCGGTAAACGGCGTCGCGTAGACCGGGCAGCGCAGCCGCCGCCACAGGTGCGCGACCGCACCGACGTGATCCTCGTGCGCATGGGTGATGACGAGGCCCACCAGCTTATCGCGGCGCTGCTCGATGAAGGAGGGATCGGGCATCAGGATGTCGATCTCGGGGTTCTCGTTGCCCCCGAACCCGATCCCGCAATCGACGGCGAGCCAGGCGGCGCCGCAGCGATAGAGGTTGAGGTTCATGCCTATCTCGCCCGTCCCGCCGAGCGGCAGGAAGGCGAGGTCGCCGGTTGCTGCGTCCATTAATCGCTTTCGTTGAGTCTTGTTCTGTCCCGACTCAATCTGGGGGTGGGGTTGCGCTCCGCCAACATGCGCAGCCCGTCAAGGGTCAGGTCCGGTTCGATCCGGTCGAATATGGTGGTGCCTTCGGAGAACAGCGGCGCCAGGCCGCCCGTGCCGACAACGCGCAAGCCGCGGTCGAACTCGCGAGCGATGCGCTCGACCAAGCCTTCGACCAGGCCGACATAACCCCAGTAGATGCCGGACTGCATCGCCGCCACCGTGTTGCGGCCGATCACCGCCTGCGGCCGCCCGATGCCGATGCGCGGCAGCCTGGCCGCCGCCTGGTGCAGCGCCTCGATCGATAGGTTGATGCCGGGCGCGATCACGCCGCCCTGGTAGGCGCCGCTGTCCGAGACCACGTCGAACGTCGTCGCGGTGCCGAAGTCGATCACCACCACGGCGTCCTGATACAGGCAGCGCGCGGCGAGCGCGTTGAGCAGCCGGTCGGCGCCGACCTCGGCCGGCGCCTCGACGTCGATCACGAAACCCCAGTCGAGATTGGAGCGGGCGACCAGCGGCTCGGCGGCGAACCACTCGCGGCACAGCCGGCGCAGGTGATACAGCGCCGCCGGCACCACGGTGCCGATCACCGAGCGCTCGATGTCGCCGGGCTTGAGGCCGGCAAAGCCGAGCAGCGCGAGCAGCCAGACGGCATACTCATCGGAGGTGCGCTGCGGGTCGGTGGCGATGCGCCAGATGCCGCGCCAGCTGGCGCCGTCATGCACGGCGAAGACGATGTTGGTATTGCCGGCGTCGACGACGAGCAGCATGCATCACCTCATGGTTGGCGCCTCACGCCAGCAGCACGTCGCCCGCTCGGACGGTCTCGATACAAGTCCCCTGCTCCAGCAGCAACGCGCCATCCGCGGCAAGCCCGGCGAACCGCCCCTCCATCGTGTCGCCATCCGGCAGGCAGACATGCAGCGTGCTGCCGATCGGGTGGGCCGCGGCAAGCCAGGCCCGGCGCACCGGAGCAAAGCCGCCCTGCGCCATCGCGCCCAGCGCCGTCTGGAGGCCGGCCAGCAGCCGAACGGCGAACGGCACCGGCTCGCTGGTCCAACGGCCGAGCCGGGCAAGTGCTGCGGTACGCCGCTCGGACAGCAGCGGCGCCGAAAGCAGGTTCACGCCCACGCCGACAACCAGGAACGGGGCTGGCGCGACCCGGCTCTCGATCAGAATGCCGGCGACCTTGCCCTCATGCAGCAGCAGGTCGTTCGGCCATTTCAGCATCAGCCCGGCGCTGCCGCCGAGCGTATGGGCCACGGCGGCGTGGAGCTGGACGGCGATCAGCAGGGCGATGGCGCCGCTCTGCTCCAGCCCCGCCGGCGGGCGCAGCAGGATGGAGAGGTTGAGGTTGCCCGGCGGGGACTGCCAGACGCGGCCAAGGCGCCCGCGACCGGCGGTCTGCTCCAGCGCCAGCACCGCCAACCCGTCCGCCTCGCCGGCCTCGCCGCGCGCCAGGCACAAATCGTTGGTCGACGGCAGCGTCTCGTAGATCTCGAGCCGAAACCGGCCGAGCGCCTGGCTGCGAAGCGGCGCCGGGGCGCTCAGCCGAACAGCACCAGCGCCGCCGCGTGCGCCGCATCGACCACCGGCGCCGGGAAGACGAAGAACAGCAGCGTGAAGACGCCGCTGGCCACGCCGACGAAGGAAACCGAGGCCGCCCGACGATCGAACGCGTCCACCGGCGCATCGAAGTAGATCACCTTGATGACCCGCAGGTAGTAGTAGCAGCCGACCACGGAGGTCAGCACGCCGATCACCGCCAGCGCCCACAATCCCTGATCCACCGCGGCGCGGAACACGTAGAGCTTGCCGACGAAGCCGGCAAACGGCGGCACGCCCGCCATGGAGAACATGAACACCGCAAACAGCGCCGCCAGCAGCCCGTCATGCTGGGCCAACCCCGACAGGTCCGAAATCTTCTCGAGCGCCCGGCCGCGCCGGCGCATGGCAATGATGCAGGCGAAGGTGCCGGCCGACATGAAGACGTAGGTGACGAGGTAGATCAGCACCCCGTTCACGCCCTGCTGAGTGCCGGCGGCGAGCCCGATCAGCGCGTAGCCCATATGGCCGATCGACGAGTAGGCCATCAGCCGCTTGATGCTGGTCTGGCCGATGGCGGCGAACGAGCCGAGCAGCATGGAGGCGATCGACACCAGTTCAATGATCGGCTGCCAGTGGCCCAGCTGATGGGCAAACGGCACCAGCAGGCAGCGCAGCAGCACGGCGAACGGCGCGACCTTCGGCGCGGTGCTCATGAAAGCGGTCACAGGCGTGGGCGCGCCCTCGTAGACGTCCGGCGTCCACATGTGGAATGGCACTGCGGAGAGCTTGAAGGCGAGCCCGGCGATGATGAACACGATGCCGACGACGAGCCCGGTTGAGACGCCGGCCGGATTGGCGATCGCGCTCGCCAAATGGGCGAAGTCCATCGAGCCGGAGAAGCCGTAAGCCAGCGAGATGCCGTAGAGCAGCAGGCCCGAGGCGAGCGCGCTGAGCACAAAATATTTCAGCCCGGCCTCGGAGGAGCGCACGTTGTCGCGCGCGAACGCGCACAGCACGTAGATCGCCAGCGACTGCAGTTCGAGCCCCATGTAGAGCGACATCAGGCTGGCCGCAGACACCATCACCATCATCCCGACGGTGGAGAACAGCATCAGCACCGGGAACTCGAAGCGGGCAATGCGCTGCTTGTCGTTGTAGTCGAGCCCCAGGATCATCGCGAAGCCGGCGCCGAACAGCACCAGGATTTTGGCGAAGGTCGCAAACCGGTCGCTGACGAACAAGCCGCTATAGCCGACGCCATACGGGGTCTGCAGCACTAGCGCGCCGACGACGACCAGGGCGGCGATGCACAGCATGGTGCATAGCAGCGTCGTGTCCCGATTCTGCAGCACGCCGACCAGCAGGATCGCCAGCCCCGACAGGGCGAGCACCAGTTCGGGCAGTCCGAGCACCCAGTTCATCGCGCGGCGAGCCCGGTGGCGACCGGCCGCCCGAGTGCGGCCTGATGCTGTGTCACCATCGCGCCGACCGTGGCGTTGAAATAGTGCGTGAAGCTTGACGGGTAGATGCCCATCCACAGCGTCAGCACCACCAGCGGCGCGAACACCGCGACCTCGCGTGGCGAGAGGTCGAGGATGGAGCGCAGGTCGGGCTTGGTCAGCGCGCCGAAGATCACCCGGCGATAGAGGTACAGCATGTAGGCGGCGCCCAGGATCATGCCGAAGCTGCCGAGCAGCGCCAGCCAGAAGCTGACCTGAAACGCCCCGATCAGCACCAGGAACTCGCCGACAAAACCGGCCGTGCCGGGCAGGCCGATGCTGGCCATGGTGAACAGCATGAAGACGGTGGCGTAGGCCGGCATGCGCACCGCGAGCCCGCCGTAACGGGCAATCTCGCGCGTATGCATGCGGTCGTAGATGACGCCGACGCAGAGGAACAGCGCTGCCGAGACGATGCCGTGCGAGAGCATCTGGAACAGCGCGCCCTCGATGCCCTGCACGTCGAAGGTGAAGATGCCGATCACGACGATGCCCATATGGGCGATAGATGAGTAGGCGATCAGCTTCTTCATGTCGGTCTGGGCCAGCGCGACGAGCGAGGTGTAGATGACCGCAATCACGCCAAGCGCATACATCAGCGGCGCGAACTGCGCGGAGGCCTGCGGCAGCATCGGCACCGAGAAGCGCAGGAAGCCGTAGGCGCCCATCTTCAGCAGCACGCCGGCCAGGATGACCGAACCCGCGGTCGGCGCCTCGACATGCGCGTCCGGCAGCCAGGTATGCACCGGCCACATCGGCACCTTGACCGCGAACGACGCCAGGAAGGCAAGGAACAGCCAGAACTGCATCTGCGGCGGAAAGCCGATGCGCGTCAGCGCGGTGATGTCGGTGGTGCCGGCGTGAAACCACATCGCCAGCAGCGCCAGCAGCATCAGCACCGAGCCGGCAAACGTGAACAGGAAGAACTTGAACGACGCATAGACGCGCCGCGGTCCACCCCAAACGCCGATGATGAGATACATCGGGATCAGCACGCCCTCGAAGAACACGTAGAACAGGATGAAATCAGTGGCGACAAACATCCCGATCATCATGGTCTCGAGGATCAGAAAGGCGATCATGTACTCACGCATCCGCTCGTGCACGCTCTCCCACGAGGCCAGAATGCACAGCGGCATCAGCACTGTGGCGAGCAGTACGAACAGCACCGAGATGCCGTCCACGCCGACCGAGTAGGCGACGTGGAAGTCCGGCAGCCACGTAACGCGCTCGGTGAACTGGTAGCCGGCGACGTGCTGGTCGAACCCGGTCCACAGCAGCAGCGACAGCAGGAACACCACCAGCGTCGTCCACAGCGCCGTCCAGCGTGCGGTATTGCCTGTCGTCACCGCATCGCCCGGTGTAATCGCGATGATCCCGGCGCCGACTAGCGGTAGAAAGGTTAGGATCGACAGCAGCGGCAGCCCGGCCAGGGTCGTAGCGCCACTCATCAGCGGAACATCACGAAGACGCTGATCAACACAACAAGGCCGATCAGCATCGTGAAGGCGTAGACGGCGATCGACCCGGTCTGAATACGCACAACCTGCTCGGAGCCATCGGCGGTTAGCGCCGCCAGGCCGTTCGGCACGCCGTCGATGATCTTCTCGTCCCCGACATGCCAGAACTCGCGCGCCAGCCACATAGCGGGACGGACGAAGATGGCGTTATAGAGTTCGTCGAAATACCATTTATGCACTAGGAACAGATAGACCGGCTGGAAGCGCGCGGCGAGGAGTGCCGGGATTGCCGGGTTGAAGATATAAAACCATGTCGCCAGCGCGATGCCGGCCAGGCCCGTGACCGTGGGCAGCAAACCGATCAGCAGCGGCGTGCGTTCGATGGCTGCGAGCACGTGGTTATTCGCGCCATTGAAGATCGCACCCTGCCAGTAATTGGCGTTGTGATCGCCGATAAAGGCGGCATGCAGCAGCCAGCCGGCGAAGACCGCCCCGCCGGAGAGCAGCACAAGCGGACCCCACATGGTCAGCGGGCTTTCATGCACATGCTCCATGGTGTGCGCATCAGCGCGCGGCTTGCCGTGGAAGGTCAGGGACAGGAGGGGCCACGAATAGAACGCGGTGAGGAAGGCGGCGGTCGTGCCGTGCACAAAACCATACGTCCCCAT
>CAXUCZ010000043.1:12968-13194 GCA_964249675.1 uncultured Acetobacteraceae bacterium
GGGATACCGCCAAGCGCCAGGCTACCCAGCCACATGCAGGCCCAGGTGACCGGGATCTTGCGCCAGATACCGCCCATGCGGCGCATGTCCTGCTCATCGGACATGGCGTGGATGACGCTGCCCGCGCACAGGAACAGCAGCGCCTTGAAGAAAGCATGCGTGATGAGATGAAAGATGCTCGCCTGGTAGGCGCCGACACCAGCGGCCATGAACATGTAGCCGAGCT